>SLAT01000161.1 GCA_007126715.1 Roseinatronobacter sp. | reverse complement strand
TGCGAAACATTAGCATCATTTTCCGCTCTCCCTTTTCAAAACACGGGAGAGCGGTTTTGTTTAAGGGATGATGCGCGAGTATTTCACACCGGCCAGTGAGGCCCCGGCAAGAATGCCGGACTGGCCGAACACCACAGCGATCACAGGTGCGAATTGGGTTGTTGTCTCGGTTCCCATCGACCCGCCTTGGGTGGGGGTGGCATAGCGCAAGTCAGCGCTGGCCGCCCAGCCGGGGGAATAGCGGAAATCCGACAAAGCCTGTTCGGTCATGAAAAACAGCGCATGTGCATATTGTTGCGCGCCAGCTTGCAGCCCGAAACTTGCGCGTGTGGCTGAATAATAATCTACGGTCGCGTCATTGATACGCAATGCGCCACGCCCATAGGCACCACCTACGAACAACCCCGCCTCTGTTACGACCGGGATATAAAGAATACCACGCGAATTCTGAAACAATTCTTCCAAATTACCAAAATTGTTTCGCAAATAGTCACGTGCCGCATCAACGCGTGCGTCAAGCTCTGTTGCGCCCTGTCCTCCGATCGGGTTTCCGCAGGCTGCAAGCGCTGCAAACCCTGCTAGACCAGACAGCGTGAAGGCGCGCCGGTTGATATGTGTCATGCTCTGCCTCTTGTATTTTGGCGCATTACCGCGCGATTTTTCTTCTTTTTACAGCGAAAACCACAACATGTCACCTTTTTAGGTGACTGATGGTCAAAACTTGGCGTTGTCTTGCCGGTTCAGCCCTGACCATGCAGCGCCGCCGCGATGCGCGGTGCGAAATAGGTCAACACCCCGTCGCAACCAGCGCGCTTGAAGGCCATCATGCTTTCCAGCATCACCTTGTCGCCATCCAGCCAGCCATTTTGTGCCGCCGCCATCAGCATCGCATATTCGCCAGACACTTGATAGGCAAAGGTCGGGCGCGCGAAACGCTCTTTGACCGCGCGGCAAATGTCCAGATAGGGCATACCTGGCTTGACCATGACCATATCCGCGCCTTCCGACAGATCGCGCGCTACACAGGTCAGTGCCTCGGCGGCATTGGCAGGGTTGATCTGATAGGTAGCCTTGTCGCCCACCAGACGCCCCGACGCGCCGACCGCATCGCGGAACGGGCCATAGAAAGCGCTGGCAAATTTCGCGGCATAGGACAGGATCGCGACATCGCGGTATCCCATCTCCTCCAGCGCCAGACGCAGCGCGCCGATGCGCCCGTCCATCATATCCGACGGGCCAAGTATGTCCGCCCCCGCTTCGGCCTGCGCAAGGCCCATCTTGACCAGCGCATGTACGGTTTCATCATTGATGATCTCGCCATTCACGACAAACCCGTCATGGCCATTGGCATTGTAAGGGTCCAGCGCGATATCGGTCATCACCATCAGTTCCGGGAACTCTGCCTTCAGGGCGCGGATGGCGCGATTGGTCAGGTTCTCTGGGTTCCATGCCTCTTCGCATGTCTCGGTGCGCAGGGACGGGTCGGTATAGGGAAACAGGCAAATCGCGGGAATGCCCAGCCTGTGCGCTTTCTCGGCGGCGGGCAGCAACATGTCCAGTGACAGACGGTTGACGCCGGGAAGAGACGAGATCGGCTCTTCCATACCCTCGCCATCGCGGATGAAGACCGGCCAGATCAGGTCGCGCGTGCTCAACCCGTTTTCCTGCACCATTTCGCGCAAGGCATTGGTGCGGCGCAAGCGGCGCATTCGCGCGGCGGGGAAGGGGGCTGGTGTCATGAGCATGGCCTTTCGAGGATTTTCTACTTGGTGCCATGTGGCGGCGGCGAAGAAAAGCCCCGCCATGGCGGTCAGGGCAGGATTTGTAACCAGACCCAACCCGTCACAATGACCCCCGCCGTGCCAATCAGCACCGAAGATGCCGCGACACGCCTTGCCCTTCCATAGAGGTTGGCAAAGACATAGGCATTCACACCCGGTGCCATTGCGGCTGTGACCACTGCTGAACGCATCGACTCGGTGCTCAGGCCAAAGGCATGGGCAAGACCAAAAGTGATAGCCGGATGAACCACCAGTGAAAGGGCCACGACATAGCCGATGGTGCGCAGATCGCCTTCAGGGCGGTAGAGATATAGCACGCCGCCAAGCCCGAACAGGGCAGCAGGCAGGGCTGCCCGCACCATCATATCAAGCGCCTGATCAACCACACCGGGCATGGGCAGACCGGTAAGGTTGACGATGAACCCAAGGCCAATGCCAATAACCAGCGCATTGCGGAACATCGCGGCAAAAACCCTCACTGCACTGTCACGCAGACGACCGCCGCGATTGCGGATCAATTCCATCGTGGTTATCCCGATGGCATAGCAGATCGGAGAATGGATAGCGATTATGGCGTAGTTCGGGGCCAGCGCATCTGCCCCATAAGCGCGTTCCGTGATCGGCAGACCCAGCAGAACCGAGTTGGAGAACAGCGCGACAAAGCCGATGGCCACGCAATCTTCCCAGTCGCGCTTGAAGATCAGCCGCGCACCCCAAAAGCCAAGGGCAAAGCCTGCGACCGCGCCGGTGTAGAAACTGACCAGCAATCGCCAGTTGAATTCCTGCCCCAGATCCAGCCGGGCAATGGCGACAAATAAAAGACATGGAATCGCGAATGTCTGGGTGAACCACACCACCCCATCGACCTGGCTGTCGGTAATCAGATTGCGCCAGCGGGCGACATAGCCAAAGCCGATAATCAGAAAGACCGGCAGAATGACATCGGCCAGCGCCTGCATGTCACAAGGGCAATGTCAGCACCATACCGTCATGGGCAGGCGTGACATGGTCCGGTGTCTCGGTGGCGATTGCGGAATAATCCAGATCGTTATGCATATTTGTCAGAACGGCGCGTGCGGGTTTGGCCTGCGCGATCCAGTCCAGCGTCATGTCGAGATGGGCATGGGTGGGGTGCGGCTTGCGGCGCAACGCGTCTACGATCCACAGATCCAGCCCTTGCAACATCTGCCAGCTTTCGGGGTATATCATCACCACATCGGGCGTATAGGCAAGCCCGCCTACCCGAAACCCAAGCGCATCAATGCTGCCGTGGTTCAGCCGCAATGGGTGCAAAGTCAGCGGGCCGCCCGCACCTTTGATCGTGATCGCACCATCAATCGTGTGCATGTCCAGAATGGGCGGATAGGGCGAGCCTGCGGGTTGGATGAATGCATAGCCAAAACGCGAGTAAAGCGCTTCTTGGGTCGGGCCGTCGGCCCAGACGGGCAGTCTTTCGCGGGTGTTAAAGACGATCTGGCGCAGATCGTCGATGCCGTGCACATGATCGGCATGTGAATGCGTGAAAACAACTGCGTCCAGCCGACCGATACCCGCATCAAGCAGTTGCGCGCGCATATCGGGCGAGGTGTCGATCAGCACCTGCGTGCGCCCGGCATCGGTCACCCGTTCCAGCAACAGCGAACATCGGCGTCGAGTGTTACGCGGGTTGTCAGGGTCGCACGCACCCCAATCACCGCCCAGACGCGGCACCCCCCCTGAAGATCCGCAGCCAAGGATCGTGGCGCGCAACTCTGCCATTATGCAGCCTTCCAGAACAGTCGGTCGAAATTGGCCGAAGTAACCTTCGCAAAATGGGCCAGATCCATATCGAACAGCTCTGCGCCTACTTGTGCTGTGTGGACAGTATAGGACGGCTCATTGCGTTTGCCACGGTAGGGAGGCGGGGCCAGATAGGGCGCGTCGGTTTCCACCAGAATACGGTCTATCGGGGCGGCGGCGAAAATCTCGCGCAGGGCGTGGCTTTTGGGAAAGGCCGCTATGCCGGACATCGACAGGTAAAACCCCAGATCTAGCGCCGCTTGTGCCAGTTCAGCACTGGACGAGAAGCAATGCATCACGCAGCTATAGGCACCTGCACGGTGTTCCTCGGTCAGGATACGGGCCATATCCGCATCGGCGTCGCGGGCATGAATGATCAGCGGCAATCGGGTCTGGCGCGCGGCCTCGATATGAATGCGCAGGCTTTCTTGCTGCGCTTTCATGCTGTCGGCTGTGTAATGATAATCCAAACCCGATTCGCCTATGCCCACCATCTTGGGATGGGTTGCAAGCGCGACCAGTTCCTCGACCGTAACCATTGGCTCGCTGGCAACGCTCATCGGGTGGGTGCCCGCTGCGAAAAATACACCGTCATGGGCTTCGGCGATGGCACGCACACGAACGAGCTCGCGTAGCTTTGTGCAAATGGTGACCATGCGCGTCACGCCCGCTGCGCGAGCACGATCAATGACATCGTCAATCTCGTCAGCCAGTTGTGGAAAGTCGAGATGGCAATGGCTGTCGACGATCTGAGGCAGGGACATGAACTCTCCGGGTGTCAGGGTCAGAGGAATTTGCGCGCCTCTGCTTCGGTCTGTAACACCATATCGAGCACCAGTGCGGCGGGGTCAAGGTTGACAGCGCGCCCATGACGCGCGCGCGCGCCCATGCTCTGACTTAGATCTGCATAAGTGCGCGCTGCACCGGCATGGGGGGCAAGGCGCGTGAACAATGCCGCTTCACCGGGCACGGCCTCTGGCCCCGGTCCGGTGACGCCTGCGCGCGCCAGCCGCGCCATGAACAGGTCAAACAGCGTCAGGATCATGGCGAAACGGGCGTCATTGGCCTTGCCCGTGGCGCTTTCGGCAAGGGCAAGCGCTGCTTGCCTGTCCAACCGTGGCATTCCTTGAAACAGCGCGACAAGCTGCGCATAGATCTCGGCGCCGCCTGCCTGTGCCAGACTGATCGCGGCCCCGACAGAGCCACCGGACAACTGCGCCATCGCTGCGCTGTCAGCCTCGATCCCCGCCTGCGCCAGCGCTGCGGCCATATCCTGTGCATCAAGGGGCAAAAGCCGCAATTCGCGGCACCGCGACCGTATGGTGGGCAACAGGCGCGAGGGTTGATGCGCAATCAGCAACAGCGTTGCATTTGCAGGCGGTTCTTCCAACGCCTTGAGCAGTGCATTGGCTGCATTCGGGTTCATTTCATCCGCGGCGTCGATGATAACCACGCGCCGCCCGCCATCGGGCGCGCTCAGCCCGAAAAAGCCTTGAAGCTTGCGCATGACATCAACCGTAATGTCGCGTCTAAGGTTGCCTTTGTCGTCATGCCCGCGCCGGATGACCAGCAAGCCGCCATCCGCGCCCGCGCGCAGACGGCGGGCCACGGGATGATCTTCGGGAATATCCAGACTGTCTGGCACGGGCGGGGCGAACATGCCCCCATCCTGTGCAGGGGTTGCCAACAAGAACCGCGCAAGTTTCCACGCAAGCGTCGCCTTGCCCACCCCGCGCGGGCCACAAAGCAACCAGCCATGATGTAGCCTGCCGGAATTGAAAGCCTGCAAAAAGGCGGCCTCGGCTACGCTCTGACCATAGAGCACCGGCGTCTCTCTGGGGTGTGGTGCCCCTTCGATCTGGTCGGGAACAGGCAGGTCGGTGGTGGTGCTCATGCAGCGCGCGCGCGCAGCCAGTCGCGCATCTCTGTCTCGATCCGGTCAGCGACCAATTCACGCGGATATGCGCCATCGATGACCCGAATCCGCTCCGGGTGGGCTTGTGCCAGCGTCAGAAAACCAGCACGCAGCCGGGTTTGAAATTCTGCGCCCAGTTCTTCAAAACGGTCCTCGCCGGAATGGCGCGCCAGTCCGCGCGCCAATGCGACCTGCGGGTCCATGTCGATCAGAAAGGTCAGTTCAGGGTCTATCCCGATAACCAGATCATGCAGCTTGTCCACCAGCGGGCGAAGGCTGGCGCGCGCGGTACCTTGATACACGCGTGTGGAATCGGCAAACCTGTCGCTGACAACAATCTGTCCGGCGGCAAGCGCGGGGCGTATGGTTTTTTCCAGATGGTCGCGCCGCGCCGCGTTGAACAGCAGGATTTCCGTTTCAGGCGACCAGCGGTCGGGGTCGCCTTCGACCAGCAGACGGCGAATATCCTCGGCCCCTGCGGCACCCCCTGGTTCTCGCGTCAACACGACGTCATGGCCCTGCGCGCGCAACCTGTCTGCCAAGGCGCGGGCCTGTGTCGACTTGCCAGACCCGTCGATCCCTTCAAAGCTGACAAAGACGCCTGCGTGTCCTGACTGTGTCATTCCTAGTTCATCGCCTCGCGTGCTGACCCTAGCACCATATTGAACAAGCGCTGCGCCGAAGCGGTGGCGCGCACACCAAAGCCCCCCTCGGCCACATCGGCCCCCGCGACCAGCGGCAAGCGCGCCTCGCCCATCTCGGGGATATCGACGATCAGCGTTCCAAGGGTCTCGCCCGCGACGATTGGCGCAGGCAGTGGGCTGTCATAGACAACACGCGCCTCAAGCGCGCGGGTGCCGATGGCCGGGACAAGGATTTCGGCGCTTTCAGCCAGAACCAGTGGAACCGAACTGCTTTCGCCCAGCCATACGGGGGCTTCTGCCATGATTGCCCCTGCTTCACCGACACTGACCTTGGCGAATTGGCGAAACGCCCAGTTGATGATCGCCTCGGCTTCCTGCACGCGGGCGCGCTCGCTCTCCAGTCCGCCAAAGGCAAAGACAATCCGCCGCTCTCCCTGTCGCACAGACCCCGTCAGCGAATATCCCGCAGCAGAGGTGAACCCGGTTTTCAACCCGTCCAGCCCGATGCCTGCCCCCAGTAGCGGCACGCGGTTGGGTTGGGTTATGCCATTCCATGTGAACTCGCGTTCAGCCAGATAAGGATAATATTGCGGGAAATTGGTGATGAGATATTCGGCCAGTATACCAAGATCACGCTTGGACATCAGATGATCAGGGTCCGGCCAGCCGGAAGAGTTGGCAAGCGTGGTGTTGCGCATCCCCAGTTCGCGCGCGCGTCGCGTTGCCAGTTGCGCAAAGGCTTCCTCAGTCCCGGCCAGCCCCTCGGCGACAACGACAGTTGCATCATTGCCAGAAAGCACTGCGATGCCGCGGATCAGATCCTCGGCAGTGGGGCGGTCGGTCGGTTCCAGAAACATGCGTGACCCGCCCATCTGATAGGCGCGCTGAGACACGGTGAAGGTTGTCTCAAGCGTTGTACGCTCTTCCTCGATCGCCTCGAACAGCATCAGCAATGTCATCAGTTTGGACATGGAGGCCGGCGGCAATGGGACATCTGCTGCCTTGTCCAGCAACACCGTCCCTGTGGTCAGATCGCGCACATAGGCAGAACTGGCGTTGGTTTCAAAGCCACCAACAGTCTGGGCAGATATCAGGTCTGGTGTGCCGAGTGTTGCAACCAAGGCACCGCAGGAAATGGCAAATGCTTGCCGAAGGGTTCTGTGCATCTTTGTGTTCCCCGAAGCTTGAATCGCGCTTAGCGGCGCACGGTATAGGCATCAGTAAAGCCCAACGACTTGACGCGCGCAAGCATCTGGCTTTGTTCGGCCGCTGATTCTGCCGGACCGATGACAACGCGCCAAAAGGCATTGCCCTGAGTTTGCCCTTCTACAGTCCGGGATGACAATCCAGCATTTCGCGCCGTTGTCTCGGCGCTGAGTGCATTGCCTTCAACGCTGAAAATACCCAACTGGATATAGGGCCGCTCCAACGTGCTGGCCGTTTGCGCGGCAACTTGAAAGGATTGTTGCGGGGCTTGTTGCGGGGCTTGTTGGGGTGCTGGTTGCGGAGCCGGGGTTGAGGTCGGGGCAAGGGATGAAGACTGTGCAGGGGCTGAAGACGGGGCTGGGGCAGGGGCAGCCAGTGGCGCCTCTGATATATCATCATCAAGCGATTGTGTTTCGATCTGATCTACCGGAGGGCTCTCGGTGCCGCCGCGCCCGAATATCCGACCGAAGAAGCCACCACGCGAACGCTGTTGTTCCTGCGGCATCTCGGTGACCGTGGCTGCGTCTTCATCGTCGGATGCTGCTGGTCTGGCAGATGTTGCTTGCTGTGTTTGCTCTGCCTCGGACTGGTTCGCCGGGTCGGCTTGTGTGGCGGGTGTTCCCTCTGGCGCAATTTCGATTTCTTCGGTTCTCAAGGCGACGACTTCAATCTCGGTCGGTGCACCAGCAAGAATGCCAATGGCATTCGCTGCCTCTGCGGATACCTGAAAGGCGGGTCCGGGGTTCATCCGTTCGCGCCGGAACAATGCCCCGATTGTTTCCTGCCCGTTGGTTGTGTTGCGAATAATAACACGCTCGGGCGTCGTGGCGTCGGGATGTGCAACCCACACCCCGCCCAACGAGGGGCGTCCGTCCCAAAGCGCTGGTTCGCGCCGTGAAAACACGCTGGCATCTTCAATGTCGCGCTCGACGATCTGTCCGCTTCGCGATGTGGTAGAGTCTGGGCGTGACGAAGTCGAGTTTTCGCCATTCATGCAAGCCGCAAGACCTACACTTACAATGAGCCCGAGGCCCAGAAACCGAAACGTGACACTGCGCATTCTGCCTCTCTCCGAATTTGGACGTCCTGATCTGGTGTCAGGTATACGCAAGCGACTGCCCACGCGGCGCCATCCTACACCAAACATATTGTTTCAACAGCCCTTAAAGCACGAATAAAACCATCAATGGCGTATTGTAGCGCGGGTGTGATCAGTCCGCAGCCGGGGTTGTGCTTGATGCTGTGACACTGGAGTTGTGGTCTTGTTTTATGCGACGCGGAGCAGTCGCTATTCTATAGGTAGATTTACATTTCCTGCCGAACAATCTTAACGCGTGTCGCGCCACCGGTTGACCAGTGGGTAGCGCCGGTCCAGCCACAGGGCGCGCATGGTCAATCTTGGCCCGGGTGCGGCCTGATGGCGCTTCCATTCCGAAATGAAGATCAGATGCTCAACGCGTTTGACCGTTGCGCGGTCGTGGCCGCGCGCAACAAGATCGGCAACAGACAGGTCATGTTCCATCAGACCTTCCAGAATGGCGTCAAGCTCTGGATAGGGGGGCAGGCTGTCATCATCACGCTGATCGGCGCGCAATTCCGCCGATGGGGGTTTGTCGATGATCCGCGGCGGGATCACTTCGCCATCAGGGCCGGCCATCCAGTCACGGTAATTGGCATTGCGCCAGCGGCAGGTTTCAAAGACGCGTGTCTTGTAAAGATCCTTAATCGGATTGTAGCCGCCATTCATATCGCCATAGATTGTCGCATATCCCACCGCGAGTTCGGATTTGTTGCCCGTGGTCAGCAGCAAGGCCCCCGTCTTGTTCGACAACGCCATCAACAGTGTGCCGCGCAACCGAGACTGGATGTTTTCTTCGGTTACATCCGGTTCAAGGCCTGTGAATAGCGGTGCCAATGCGGCCTCGATTGCCGCGCGTGGCGCTTCGATACTGATTTCATCCAGTTTGCAACCAATGCGCTGGGCGAGGTCCGATGCATCTTCAAGGCTGTGGGGGGAAGTGTATTCCGAGGGCAGCATCACGCAATGCACATTCTGAGGCCCGATGGCATCTGCCGCAAGGACGGCCACCAGTGCCGAATCAATACCGCCCGACAAGCCCAGAACAACTTTGGTGAATCCTGATTTTCGCAGGTAATCGCGCAGCCCCACGACCATCGCGCGGTAATCCTGCTCCCACGCATCCGGCAGGTGGGCGCGCGTGCCCAACTGTGCGCGCCAGCCCTCGGCGGTCTGTGTGAAATCCAGCGTGGCAATCGCTTCCTCATGCGCGGGCAATTGCAGCGCCAGTTTGCCGCCGGGGTTCAGCACGAAACTCGCACCGTCAAAGACCTGATCATCCTGCCCGCCGACAAGATTGAGATAGACCAGCGGCAAGCCTGTCTCGACCACCCGCGCGACCATATGGGTCATGCGTGTGTCATAGCGTGCACGTGCATAGGGCGACCCGTTCGGTACCAGCAGCATCTCGGCCCCCGATTCCGCCTGCGCCTCGGCGACATCATCCAGCCATGCATCTTCGCAGATGGGCGAACCAATGCGGATCGGGCCGACACGATAGGGGCCAAAGATCTCGCCCGAGGCAAACAAGCGCTTTTCATCGAAGACCGAGGAATTGGGCAGGTGATGCTTGCGGATGCTGGCCGTAACCTTGCCGCCTGACAACACTGCCCAGCAGTTGAACAACGCGCCCCCTTCGAGCAGCGGAACACCTATGCCAATGGTTGGCCCTTCTGCACAGTCTTGTGCCAAAGCCTCCAGCGCTTCGCGCAGATCTGCCTGAAAGGCAGGCCGCCAGACCAGATCTTGCGTCTGGTAGCCGGACAAGAACATCTCAGGCAGTGCCAGCATATCGGCACGCTCGGCCTTGGCCGTGTTCCACGCCTCGCGCGCCTTGGCTGCATTGCCGGCGATGTCACCCAAGGTGGGATTGAGTTGTGCAAGTGTCAGGCGGAAACGATCGGACATGTCAGGGGGCCTTCGTGGGCAAGCATTTTGCCCCACATATCACGCTGGCTGTCCAAGGAAAGAGGGTGCTTCCCGCAGATACAGCCGTCATGCTTGCGCGTTGGTGCCGTATGCTTGCCCGCATGGCCCCCAAACCCCTTGCCAGCCCGCGCGCCCCGCAATAGGCTTGGCTGCGCAATACAAGGAGATCTGCATCATGTCCTCAGGCTGTGGTTTTTCACGTGCGATATTTCTGGCCGTGAGCTTGGGTCTTGCAGTGCCTGCTATCGCCCAGACTGATGGGGTCATGACCCGACAGTATGAAGATGGCGGCATCTATGAGGGCGAATTCCGCGACGGGTTGCAGCATGGACAGGGCACATATCGCCTGCCCAATGGATTTGAATATACTGGCGAATGGAACGATGGAGAGATCAGCGGAACCGGGGTTGCACGCTACCCGTCCGGCGCGATCTACGAGGGTACTTTTGCCGACGGTCGCCCGCATGGAACTGGTGTCATGACATTCGCCGACGGGTCAACCTATGACGGTGCATGGGTCGAGGGCCGGATCGAGGGTCAGGGCGAACGGCGATTTGCCAATGACTCGGTCTATGTGGGCAGTTTCTTGGATGGACAGCCACATGGCGAAGGTGTGCTGACGCGCCCGGATGGGTATCGCTATGAGGGGGAATGGGTCGATGGGCTGCGCGAGGGGCAGGGCCGGATCACCTATGCCGATGGCAGCGTCTATGAGGGGCAGATGCTGGCAGACCAGCGCCACGGCAGCGGCATCCTGACCAATCAAGATGGTTTGCGCTACGAGGGGGCTTGGCTGGAAGGGCAGTTGCATGGCGAGGGAGAGCTGCGTCAGGCAAATGGTGATGTCTACACAGGCAGTTTTAGTGCGGGACTGCGCGAAGGTCCGGGGCAGGTCGAACAGGCGGATGGGCTGCTATTTGAAGGCACATTTGTCAATGACATGCGTGACGGGGAAGGGCGGCTGAGCGGGCCGGACGGCTATCTTTACGAAGGGACCTGGGTCGCGGGGCAGATCGAGGGCGAAGGGCGGCTGGAGCAGCCCGATGGTTCGGTTTACACGGGCCAGTTCCGAGCAGGCCTGCCTGATGGTGAGGGAACGATCACATATGCCGATGGCGCTACATATGAAGGGGAATGGAGTGAAGGCCAGTTTCACGGGCAGGGCCGTGCGGTTTTCGCTGATGGCGCTGTCTATGAAGGTGCGTTCGTGCGTGGCCTGTCGGAGGGGCAGGGCGTGATGACCTTTGCGGATGGTCGCGTCTACACTGGCGCCTTTGCCGGGGGCGAGTTGCATGGACAGGGCGAGATGATCTATCCCGACGGCTCTGTTTATCAGGGCCAGTTCACCGAAGGTGCACGCGAGGGGCAAGGCAGGATCGAGTTGGCCGACGGATTTGTCTATGAGGGCGAATGGACCGGCGGACAGATTACCGGTGAGGGGATTGCGACCTATTCAACTGGTGATGTCTATGAAGGAGAATTTCTAAATGGTCAGCGCCACGGTGCTGGTGTGCTGCGCTATGCCTCGGGCGAGGTCCTTTCGGGTGACTGGGAAGACGGGCAGATGACAGTGCGTGATGACGACTGAACACACTGTCCAATAATGAATGGGCGTACCGGCTGATGCCCAAAATGCGACGCAAAGGCGATTTGCCTGAAAAAATCTGTGCCGCCTGTGGCCGCCCATTCAAGTGGCGGAAGAAATGGGCGCGTGTCTGGGATGAAGTGCGCTATTGCTCTGACCGCTGCCGCAGAGATGGGCGCAGCACCGATAGGGGAATGTGACAATCCCGGTGTTCACCAGCTGACAAAAGCTGCCAAATGACAGCGTCGAGGGCGTTGCGGACGGTGGGTAAGGGTACCAAGCGCGGAATCAAGGCCGAAGGCCGCCGCGCATCGCCGGGCCGCACCCACGGCACGGCGATTGGGCTACCACCAGCGCAAATATCTGATCTTTCGCGGATTTGGCCAGCATAAAGCGCTATAGATTCAACCGTGGATCGCCGCACCGCGGCCCGACGCTGCGCGGCTTTGCGCCCAGTGGCGCTATGTCTGCAAAGTCCCGCAAAGCTGACCTTTTACTTTTGGCGGCACTTTATGTCAGGTGCGGGACACAAGATGGGATGGCGCGTTTTAGTGCGTCAGTCGTGTCTTTGCCTCGTGTTTCTTGCGATAGCTCGATGGTGGCTGTCCGATTTGCTGCGAGAATGCACGCGAGAAATAGCTGGGCGTTGAAAACCCCAGATTCCGCGCGATTTCCTGAACAGGAATGTCAGTCTCTATCAAAAGTCGCCGTGCTTCATAGAGGCGGCGGGTCTGGATCATGTCCAGTGCCGTTTGCCCGCAACTTGCGCGACATGCGCGTGTCAGATGCGTGGGCGTAACGCCAAGCGCGGTCGCATAATCCGTGACATTCAGCGTGGAGCCGAATTCACGCTCCAGCAGCGAGGCGTAGCGCGCGGTCAGGCGTTCATTCGCGTTGAGGCGTGTCAGATTACCTCCGTTCTCGCCCGAATTCGCGGCCTGATGCCTGTCCAGCCAAATGGCGAGCAGACCAAGCTGATGATAGGCGGCCTGTTCGGCCTTTGGTCGATGGCCTTCGACTTCGCGCTGTACGAAATCCACCAACTGAGATACTTCGGCGTGCTGTGACGCATCGCGCAGCCGCAAGTGCAGCGGGGCATCGGGCAGGTCCAGCCCGTGTTTTTCGCCGAAATAGATGGCTGTTCCTTGCACGCGTGTCATCGCCTGAAACCCGTGCAAGGTGCCGGGGGGGATGAAAATTGCGTTATGTGGGTGAAAACCGCGTGTTCTTGGGCCGATTGATATCCGGCCCTGTCCATGAGTGAACCACAAGAACAAGGGTTCGCGCAAGGCGCGCATCGTTTCTAGTTGCCATTTTGGTGCTGCCGCAAGTTTGCTGATCGGCATCAGGCGCAGGTGTTTTGGTTGCTCGGGAATATTTATTGTCATCATCACCCCCTGTGAGACGCAAAGATGACCCTATGATCGCGGCAGGGAAAGACATTTTATTCACGCAGCCGTGAGTTTTGTCTCAGTCGTTCTGGTGGCGTTGCAATTTGGTGACGCTATTGCACAAGACCGGTCCAGCCTTTCATGCGGTTGCGAAACCATGTGCGTTGGCGCTTTGCATATTGCCGCGTGGCAAGTGTTGCGGCCTGTTGGGCTTGCGACAACGATATCTGCCCTTGCAGATGGGCAATCAGTTCCGGCGCACCGATCGCTTTTGCCCATGGCGCACGCGGTGACCAGAATGGCAGGGCTGCGCGGGCCTCTTGCAATGCGCCTTGCTCCATCATTTTTGTGAAGCGCGAATCGATTCGGTCATTCAGCCAGCCGACATCCGGGCGCATTACCAGTGCAGTTGCCTGTGACAGCGGTAGCACGGGCGGTGGCGTGCGGGCCTGCCATGTTGCAAGGCCGGTACCGGTTGCGTGCAACACCTCCCATGCGCGCTGGACGCGT
Organism: Roseinatronobacter sp.; assembly: GCA_007126715.1. Lineage (GTDB taxonomy): Bacteria > Pseudomonadota > Alphaproteobacteria > Rhodobacterales > Rhodobacteraceae > Roseinatronobacter. The sequence goes on along the minus strand of SLAT01000161.1, from coordinate 9,513 downwards.
GCTGGATTGGCCACATCAATCTGGGCGCGGGTCTGCGGGTCAAGCTGTTGTAGCAACGAGGCGGCCCCTTCCGCGTCAAGCAGCGTATCTGCCTGTCGACGGATCTCGGCGGGGATTGGCGGGATCTCGACCAAACCTTCAGTCAGGGCACGGAAATACAGACCAGTGCCCCCGACGATAATCGCGTTTCGATGCTGCTCCAGCAATCTGGAGACAGCACGCAACCAATGCCCGACCGACCAATCTTGCTCGCGCCCCACTGTTCCGTACAGATAGTGTGGTACCTGCGCGCAATCATCCGCATCAGGTCGCGCAGAAAGAATGCGCCACATATCATAGACCTGTAGCGCATCCGCATTCACAATGATCCGGCCCTGCGCGCGCGCCAGAGCAAGTGCCAGTGCCGATTTTCCACTTGCCGTCGGCCCCGCCAGCAAGACCGGATGGGTTGCATCGGGCGGATTTGCAAGCATCCTTTCCAGCATCAGCACAAGCGGGTCTGGTATTTTAGCCATGCTGCCTTGCTTTCAGATTGAACCTGCCCCCGTTTTCCGACATTTTGCCGCCAGTTGAAAGCGGTGGGTCGCATCTTGTGAGGCTGTCGCGCTTTACTGAAAGGAATCAACAATGCCGGATACCCCCCAGACCACATATAAACGCGTCATGCTGAAAATCTCGGGCGAGGCGTTGATGGGGGATCAAGGGTTCGGGCTACATCCGCCCACTGTGCAGCGCATCGCGCGCGAGGTTCAGTCTGTGCATGATATGGGCGTCGAGATATGCATGGTCATCGGCGGGGGAAATATCTTTCGCGGGCTGCAAGGTTCTGCACAGGGGATGGAGCGGACACAGGCAGATTACATGGGCATGTTGGCAACGGTGATGAATGCGCTGGCCATGCAGACCGCATTGGAAGAACTGGGCGTGCATACCCGTGTCATCAGCGCAATCCCGATGGATCAGGTCTGAGAACCCTATATCCGCCGTCGTGCCGTGCGCCATCTGGAAAAAAAACGCGTTTGTATTTTTGCGGCGGGCACCGGCAACCCCTATTTCACGACCGATACAGCGGCAGCATTGCGCGCCTCTGAAATGGCCTGCGAAGCGATTTTCATGGGCAAGCAGGTCGATGGCATTTATGACAGTGACCCCAAGACAAACAGCGCTGCCAAGCGGTTCGATGATATCAGCTATGATGAGGTATTGCGCTCCAATCTCAAGGTCATGGATGCATCGGCCATTGCCCTATGTCGTGACAACAAGATGCCGCTGATCGTGTTTTCACTGGACGAACCGGGCGGTTTCGGGGGGATTGTGAACGGTGAGGGGACATATACCCGCGTCCATGCCTGAGGATGTGACGCAAGAGGCTTACAAAAACAGCAGCGCCGCGCTAGAAGGCCGGTCAAAGCCAGCGCAAATGCTGCACATCACGAGGAAGATACCGCATGTCAGATGAAATCGAGATTGATCTGGATGACCTCAAGCGCCGGATGGAAGGTGCTATGAACGCCCTGAAAACCGAATTTGGATCGTTGCGCACGGGCCGTGCTTCGGCTTCGATGCTGGAGCCGATCATGGTCGAGGCATATGGCCAGATGACCCCGATAAATCAGGTTGGCACCGTCAATGTGCCAGAGCCGCGCATGGTCACACTGAATGTGTGGGACAAGTCGATGGTCGGCAAGGTCGAGAAAGCCATCCGCGAGTCGGGCCTTGGGATCAACCCGCAACTGAACGGCACCATTATCATGTTGCCGATCCCGGAATTGAATGAAGAACGCCGCCGCGACCTGACGAAAGTGGCCGCGCAATATGCCGAACATGCGCGTGTCGCCGTGCGCAATCTGCGCCGCGACGGGATGGACCAGATCAAGAAAGCCAAAGCCGCCGGAATGAGCGAGGATGAGCAGAAGCTATGGTCCGAGGAAATTCAGGAATTGACGAACAGCTATATCGGCAAGGTCGACAAGGCGCTTGAAAACAAGCAGGAAGAGATCATGCAGGTCTGATGTCAGGCCGGTAAAGGGAACTGCCATGACTTTCGATCAGCCAAGCCAAGCGGAAGACCCGGCGCATTCAAATCGTCTGCATGTCGCAGTGATCATGGATGGCAATGGCCGCTGGGCCACAAACCGTGGCTGGCCAAGGCTGGTCGGGCACCGCAAGGGGGCAGAACGCGTTCGTGAACTGGTCGATGCCTGCCCCAATATCGGGATCAAGTATCTCACTCTTTATGCGTTCTCGACCGAAAACTGGAAGCGAAGCACCGAAGAGGTGATGGGCCTGATGTCGCTATTCGCGCGTTACGTCAAACGCGAAGCCGGGCGCATGAACCGCGAAGGTGTTCGTCTGCGGATCATTGGCGACCGCTCGCGCCTTGATTGCAAGCTGCGCGAGTTGTTCGACTGGATCGAGAGAGAGACAGCAGGCAATGACCGGGTGCATCTGACCGTCGCCGTGAATTACGGTGGGCGCGATGAAATCCGTCGTGCCACACAGGCTATGGCGCGCGATGTCGCTGCGGGCAAGATCGAGGTTGAAAACGTCAATGATGCGAGCATCTCGAAGTATCTGGATACGCATTTCCTGCCCGATCCGGATCTGGTTGTGCGCACTTCTGGCGAAACGCGTGTGTCCAATTTTTTGCTGTGGCAGTCTGCATATTCGGAATATGTCTTCACCCCTGTTCTGTGGCCCGATTTTACCCCCCAGACCATGAACACGATCCTTCAAGCCTTTGAGCAGCGTGAACGCCGGTTTGGTGGGGTGCTTAAATGAGCGGGACATCAGGCAGTTTCGGGGATTTGCGTGATCGCACCCTGTCGGGTGTGGCAATGGCTGTGGTGGGGATCGCTGCCGTTTGGGCAGGGGGGCTATGGTTTACTGTTCTGGTTTGCGCGCTTTGCGGCTTGATGGTCTGGGAATTGACCCGGATGCTTGATCAGGCAGCCCCTTCTGGCAAGGCCGAGGGCGCGGGTTTGACCGCTGCCGTGGCCTTGCTGGTATTCTGGTTGCAGCTTGCGGGGCTGTGGTTGCTGGGCGCGCTTGCGCTGTCTGTCGTCTTGCTGGCTTGGCGTTTTCCAAATGACCGGGGCATCGTAGCCGCCTATCTGGTGCTGATCCTGTTCGCAGGGCTTGGGCTGATCGCATTGCGTGACAGTTTTGGCTGGGTCTGGGTGTTATGGCTGGTATTGCTTGTTATCGGCTCTGACGTAGCGGGTTATTTTGCGGGACGCGTGTTGGGCGGTCCAAAACTCTGGCCGCGTGTCAGCCCTAAAAAAACATGGTCCGGGACAGTGGCAGGCTGGGCGCTTGCTGCCCTGATCGGGGCCGCTTTCATGTCGGAATTGAACGCAGGTTCAGGGCTTGTGCTTGTTTCGATCCTTGTGGCGATGGCGGGGCAGGCTGGCGATATTGCCGAAAGCGCGATCAAACGCCATGCGGGCGTCAAGGACAGTTCTGCACTCATCCCCGGTCATGGCGGCGTGATGGACCGGTTTGATGCGATGATTGCCGCGGCGCTGATGATGCTGGTGCTGACCGAAGCCGGGCTGATCGCCCGTTTGCTGAATTGATGGGCGTCTGATGCGAGTTTCCGTTTTTGGCGCAACCGGATCAATCGGTGAAAGCACGTTCGATCTGCTTTCGCGCCGCGATGACATCGAGACGGTGGCGCTGACGGGCGGGCGCAATATTGCCCGCCTTGCGCATCAGGCACGCAGCCTTTCGGCGCAACTTGTCGTTACGGCCTATGATGATTGCTATCAGGACTTGAAAGCGGCGCTATCAGGCAGCGGCATCGAGGTCGCGGCCGGAACACAGGCGCTGATCGCAGCCGCTGAACGCCCCGCAGACTGGGTCATGTCCGCGATTGTCGGAGCGGCAGGGCTGGCCCCGGGCTTCCGGGCCTTGGCGCAGGGTGCGACACTTGCGCTGGCGAACAAGGAATCACTCGTCACCGCAGGCCCGCTTCTGATGCGCGAAGCCGCACGGCAAAACGCGCGCATCCTCCCTGTCGATAGCGAACATTCGGCCGTGTTTCAGGCATTGACGGGGGAAGAGATTTCGTCGGTCGAGCGGGTGATTATCACGGCCTCTGGCGGTCCGTTCCGCGGCTGGAGCAAGGAACAACTGGCAAGCGCAACGCTTGCGCAGGCCGGAACGCATCCGACTTGGGCAATGGGGCAACGCATCACCATCGATTCTGCCAGCTTGTTTAACAAAGCGTTGGAGTTGATTGAAACGCGTGAATATTTCGGTTTTGACCCTGACCAGATCGAGGTGATTATCCATCCGCAATCCATTGTGCACGCGCTGGTCGGGTTTCGTGATGGGGCATTGATGGCCCATTTGGGGGCGCCGGACATGCGCCATGCCATTGGCTATGCGCTGAACTGGCCAGACCGAGCGGCCCTCCCAGTTGCGCGGCTGGACCTTGCCCGACTTGCGCAGCTGAATTTCGAGGCACCCGATGCCGAGCGCTTTCCCGCGCTGCGCCTTGCGCGCGAGGTGATGGAAATACGCGGTCATGCGGGCGCGGCCTTCAACGCGTCGAAAGAAATCGCCCTTGATCAATTCATTGCCGGACATCTCGGGTTTCTCGACATGGCAGAGTTGGTTGAGAGAACAATTGACATCCTTTTGTCCGACTCTGCCCTTGCTGATGCCATAGAGTCGCTTGAAACAGTCGAGGCAATGGACCAGATAGCCAGAGATACCGCGACACGCCTCGCCAAGTCGATGGCCTGATCTGGCGCGCAACACATAAGGGGAAAGAGTTTGGATCTGATCGGATTGCTACCGAGCTTCGGTAACTTCTTCTACACGATTGCCGCTTTTGTTGTTGTGTTGTCGATCATCGTTGCGGTGCATGAATACGGGCATTACATCGTCGGGCGTTGGTCCGGCATTCATGCTGACGTGTTTTCGATCGGGTTTGGGCCTGTTCTGGTCAAGGGCACCGACAAGCGCGGAACTGTTTGGCAGATCGCGGCCGTGCCTTTGGGCGGATATGTGAAATTTGCGGGCGACTCTGGTGCCACCTCCGGCAAAGATGCCGAAGGGATGTCCGAGTTGGATGCCGCACAGCGTCGGCGCACCATGCATGGCGCGCCACTATGGGCGCGGGCTATAACAGTGGCCGCAGGGCCGATGTTCAACTTCATCTTTGCATTTTTGGTTTTCACGTCACTGCTCATGTATGAAGGGGTGGCAGTGGACGAACCCGTGGTGGGTGAGATTACGGCTTTGCCGGCACAACCATTCGAATTGGCGCCCGGTGACCGTATTCTTGCTGTAGAGGGGCGCGAGACAGAAACTCTGGCCGATTTCCTGCGCAGCGCAGAGGACATGCCCGCGCAGTCAGTCCTGCGCTACACTGTCGAGCGTGCAGGGAGCGTAATCGATGTGACAGGTCCGCATCCGCAGCCCCCGCTGGCGGGAAGTGTTGCCCTGAAATCCGCAGCGCGCGAAGCTCAGATGCAGCCCGGCGATGTAATTACCGCCATCAACGGCACTGAAATCGCAACATTTTCCGAATTGCGCGAACTGGTCGCGGAGTCGGGCGGCGCGCCATTGGACCTTAACGTGTGGCGTGATGGGCGCGAGTTGGAATTGGTCATGACCCCGCGCAGCACCGATTTGCCGCTTGCAGATGGTGGCTTCGAGACACGCTATCTGATCGGTCTGACATCTGGCGCGGTTTTCGAATATGGCTCCCGGACGCCGGGACTGGTCGAAGCCTCGGGGATAGCGGTTGACCAGATATGGCGCGTTATCCGCACCTCGGTCGAGGGGCTGTATTACATGGTTATCGGGCAGATCAGCACCTGCAATCTCTCCAGTCCCATCGGTATTGCAGAGGCGTCAGTCGCCATGGCAAATGATGGTTTGATCGAATTTGTCTGGTTCATTGCAATCCTGTCTGTCGCTATCGGCTTGTTGAACCTTTTCCCGATCCCGCCGCTAGACGGGGGCCATCTTGTGTTTCATGCCTATGAAGCCGTGATGCGCCGACCGGCGGGCGACAAGGCCATGCAAATCCTGATAACAGTAGGTCTGGCGCTGGTGCTTACCCTGTTTGCTTTTGCCTTGTTCAACGACCTGACATGCTAGCGGTTATCAACTAAATCAGGATAGCTGCGACCAGTTGGGTCAATGCATAATGGGCGAAGTCCGGAGCCTTCGGGTGGTGACCCGCAGACGGGGGCTTTGTGGCTGTGACGGGTGACGGGCCGCCCAATATGTGACCGAAATGCCGACCCGTGGCTTTGAGACAGACGCGAAAATCCTGGTGGACGCTTCCCCAGAAGACTCCGCATTCTTGCCGTAGTTTTGCCCGATTTCGGGGCGAATAAGGCCAGAAGGAGGACGATATGGCATATATAAACGAAGAGATTCAGAATTTTCGCCTGATCTGGCTGACTGTCGCAAGCAGAGTGTTTGTGGTGGGCCTGATCTTTGCCGGGCTTATTGTTGCCAGCATGATTGCCTTGCTTTTGGGACATGCCCCTTGATCTTGAATCATCAGGCAAAAAGATACCTGAACATTTGTGAATTATAATCTTGATGGATGCGCGTTGCTCGCGTGTCCCCTGACTTCAGCATGTGCTAGGGTCAATTTACAACAACCCATTCGATGCATTAGCAAACTGGCTTGATTGCTTTGACAACGCCCCGGTTACCCGATAGTCACAACTCTATAAAAAAGCGGTAAAACGAGGCCCGATATGCGCGGAATTCACACGATGCTGCCATCGCGCGAAAGGGGTGGGGCACGTCGCCTGCACGTCTTTTCAGCGATGGTTTTTTGTTTGTTTGCATTGGCTAACGCAGCATTTGTTGCACCTGCTGACGCGCAAACCTATCGGTTCAACACGATTGCCATCGAAGGAAATATCCGCGTAGATGATTCCACCCTGTTCGGTCTGGCCGGTTTCGGTCGCGGAGAGAGTGTAAGCGCGGGGCAGTTGAATGCTGCCTATGGCAATATTGCCGCCTCGGGCCTGTTTGAAACGGTGGAATTCGTGCCGCAAGGCAGCACGCTGTTGATCCGTGTGAGTGAATATCCCATTATCAACATCGTCAATTTTGAAGGCAACCGCCGCGTTGATGACGATGCCATTACGGAGATCGTGCAGACCCGTTCTGGCCGCGTCCTGTCTCCCTCTCAGGTTGAAGCAGATGCGCGCGCCATCGCCGAGCTTTATGCCCAGCGTGGTCGCAGCGCCGCCGAGATTACCCCGCGCATCATTCCGCGCGGCAACAACCGCGTCGATCTGGCTTTCGAGATTCGCGAAGGCAATGTGGTCGAGATCGAGCGTCTGTCTTTCGTGGGCAACCGTGCCTATTCGAGCTACCGCTTGCGTCAGGTATTGAACACCAAACAGGCGGGCGTATTCCGCTGGCTGGTGCAGCGTGATACATTTGTGGCCGAGCGTATTTCGTTGGATCGTCAGTTGTTGACTGATTTCTACCTCTCGCGCGGCTATGTCGACTTCGAGATTCTCTCGGTCACATCCGAACTTGCACGAGAGCGTGACGGCTTCTTCCTGACATTCAATATCCGCGAGGGGTTGCAGTATCGTTTCGGCAATATCTCTGTTGTCAGCGAGGTTGAAGGGATTGATGCTGGCGACTATGAGGCCGAATTGCGCTTGCGCCCCGGTACAATATTCTCGCCCACCGTGCTGGACCAGAATATCGCCCGAATCGAACGGCTGGCGGAACGGCGTGGCCTGCGCTTTATCCGCGCTGAACCCCGGTTCACCCGCAACAACCGCAACCAGACTATAGATGTGGAATTCGCCATCGTGCGCGGCGAGAGGGTTTTTGTCGAACGTATCGATATTCAAGGCAATACGACCACGCTGGACCGCGTTGTGCGCCGTCAGTTCACCTCCGCCGAAGGCGACCCGCTGAACCCGCGCGAGATTCGCGAAGCCGCCGAACGTATCCGGGCGCTGGGGTATTTTGCGGATGTTGACGTCGATACGCGGCGCGGGAGTGCGCCTGATCAGGCGATTGTCGATGTTGAGGTTGAAGAAACAACGACTGGTTCGCTTGGTTTCTCGGTCAGCTATGGCCGTGCGCAGGGTATCGGGTTCGGCATTTCCTTCTCTGAACAGAACTTTCTGGGTCGTGGTCAGCAGGTTGCGGTCAGCTTCAATACGGTCAAGGGATCGCGCGATATCTCCTTGCAATTCGCAGAGCCCGCCTTGTTTGGCCGCGACCTGCGTTATTCGCTTAGCGTTGGCTACCGCGAGACAAGATCCTTCTTCTCGGATTTCGACACGCGCGAAGGTTTCCTGAACAACTCGATTGGCTTTCCGGTTGGTGAGTATGCGCGACTTCAACTCCGCCAGGGGCTGGTATTGGACCGCTTGTCTGGGCTGTCAGGCACTTCATCGCAGCGGCTGCAAGATGATGCGGATGCCGGAACTGCTGTGACGGGGTCGCTGGGATACACCTATACATTTGACACGCGCAATGTCGGGATCGACCCGTCACGCGGCACGATCCTGTCCTTCAGCCAGGATTTTGGTCTTGGCAACCAAAGCCGCCGTTATGTGAAAACCGAAGGGCGCGCTGGGTATGAAATAGGGGTCTTTAATGAAGATGTGACCCTGCGTGCTGATGCGCGGGCTGGTGTGTTGCAGATGATCAATGGCAAGTCGCGCAACCGCGAACGGTATCAACTGTCCGATGTGATGCGCGGATTTGCTCCGGGCCGCTCCGGGCCGCGGGATTTTGATGCTGGCAACAACGATGTTCTTGGCGGCAATCGGTATTTCGCGGTCCAGCTTGAGGCGCAATTCCCGCTGGGCACACCCGAAGAATATGGGCTAAGCGGCGGCGTTTTTGCGGATGCAGGGTCGGTCTGGGGGGTCGATAATGTCAGCGGGATCAATATGGTCGATGGTAGCACCGACTATAACAAGCTGCATATCCGTGCCGCCATCGGTGTGTCCCTGTTCTGGGACAGCCCGCTTGGGCCGTTGCGCTTCGACTTCTCGCGCCCAGTGCGCAAACTTGACCGTGACCGCGCCCAGAATTTCGACTTCTCGATTGTGTCGCAATTCTGATGCTTCGGGCCGCAGGTTTTGCGGTGTTCGTTGGGGCGGCGGGACTTTTGTTCCCCGCCCCTTCGCCTGCGCAGCAGACGCTAGGCTTTGCCTTGGGGGAAACCGTGTCAGGGCAGGGGGCAGGCGGCCAGCTTTCGGTGCGAATTATTGATGACGAGCGCCTGTTTCGCGGGTCACTGTTTGGTGAAAGGGTCGCCGCAGAGATTGAGTCTGCATCCCGCGCGCTTGAGGCAGAGAATGACCGTCTGTTGGAAGAATTGACAGCACGCGAAGCGGAACTGACCGAATTGCGAAATGAAATGACTGTTGAGGCATTTCGCGCGGCGGCAAATGCTTTTGATGTTCAGGCCGAAACCGTGCGGCGCAATCAGGCCGAAAAACGTCAGCGTCTGGTACAGTTCGAAGAATCAGAACGCAGGCGTTTTTT
>SLAT01000299.1 GCA_007126715.1 Roseinatronobacter sp. | reverse complement strand
CGCAGGTGTCCGAGGCCGATCTGCGCGCGCTTTTCGCCGACCGCATCGGCTGGCGCGAAACCTGCGTCTGGTCGAAGCGCGACCGGCGCGTGCTGGCCCGGCGGCAGGAAACGCTGGGGGCGCTGGTGCTGGATGACCGCATCTGGTCCACCGCCCCGATAAACGAGCCTTGGTGCGTGGGCTGGTTGTCGCATTTCATGGGCCAGCAAGCGCCCGGCCTGCGCGACATTCGTGCGACCGCCCGCGCCATGCACCATATCGGGGTGGCACATGGGCGCGCCATTCAGGTGATGCGCGATCTGAACATGTCCAATCTGGGCGCAGTGTGCAATTTCGAGCATTCCCTGCCCCTGAGTGACAGCGCCGAAGACCGCACCGCCGCCACGCGCTATGACGGGATTTACAACCGTTGGTTTCTGGGCGCCATGTTCAAGGGCGCATATCCCGACGATGTGCTGGAAGGGCTTGGCCCGCATATGCCGCAGGGCTGGCAGGATGACATGGACCTGATCCGTCAACCGCTGGATTGGCTGGGCCTGAACTACTACACCTGCAAGCGCATCGCCCATGCCCCCGGCGCATGGCCCAACCTGTCCGAACATATAGGCGAGTTGCCGCAAACGCAGATGGGTTGGGAAATATGCCCCGAAGGCTTGTATCATTTCCTGCGGTTTGCCTGCGACACTTACACTGGTGATCTACCGCTTTATGTCACCGAAAACGGCATGGCCAACCCCGACACCCCCGAGGTGCCGGACACAGCACGCATCGACTATCTGAACCGTCATCTGGCGCAGGCACGGCGCGCAATCGCAGACGGCGTGCCGCTGAAAGGCTATGTTATCTGGTCACTTATGGATAATTACGAATGGGCGTTAGGATATGAGAAACGCTTTGGCCTTGTTCATGTCGATTTTGAAACCTTGCAGCGTCAGCCGAAAGCATCGTATCACGCCTTGCGCGCAGCCTTGGCGCGGAATTGAAAGAGATCACTGATGACAGAGCGTGACAGCCCGGTTCTGGTGGCCGATGTTGGCGGAACAAATACCCGCGTCGCGCTGGCGCGGGGGCGGACGCTGGTGGCCGCCTCGACCGAGCGGTTCAGGAATGCCGAGTTTTCGGGGCTGGATGCCGTGTTGCAAGCGTTTCTGGACCGGCATCGCAACCGACCCGCCCGCGCCGCCATTGCCCTTGCAGGGCGGGTGCAGGGCACGCAGGCTGAAATGACCAATCTGGGCTGGCAAGTGGATGCAGGCGCGTTGGCGCAGGCCACCGGGATCGGGCATATCGCCCTGCTCAATGACTTGCAGGCGCAGGGTCATGCCCTTGCGCATTTACCGGACACGCATTTGCGCCGCTTGCGCGCAGGCATGCCGGAAGCGGGGCCAAAGCTGGTGATCGGGCTTGGGACGGGTGTGAATGCCGCCCCGGTCTATGCCGCAGGTGCCGGCCATTTCGTCCCCCCCGCCGAGGCAGGGCATATCCATCTGCCGTTGCACGGGCCGGAAGATTACCGTCTGGCGGAATGGTTGACCAAAAGGCGCGGTTTCGCCTCGGTCGAAGATGTGCTGTCAGGCTCCGGGTTGGAACGGCTATATGCCTTTCATGCGCAAGAGGCAAAATCCGGGACTGCCCTGAATGCCGAACAGATCATGGCCGCAATGGAAGGGGGCGACGCGTTGGCGCAGGCCACGGGGCGTCACTATGTGCGGCTTCTGGCGCAGGTCACGGCAGATCTTGCGCTGATTACGCTGCCCGCCGGGGGGGTGTATTTCATCGGTGGCGTGGCACGCGCCTTCGCGCCATGGCTGGAACGGTTCGGGTTTGAATCTGCCTTTACCGATATGGGCCGCTTTTCGGATATGGTGGCGCGGTTTCCGGTCGCGATCGTCGAAGATGACTATGCCGCCTTGTCAGGCTGTGCCGCCTATTTGCAGGCGCATTAGTCACGCAAGGGCATCCGCTGGCCAATGGCATTCAGCGCATAGCCCAGCACTGCGAACCCCACCACCATTGCGGCCATATTCATCGCCACCGCGCCAAGGCCAAGCTGGTCGACATTCAGAAAAGGGTACGGATACCACCCCGTCAGCGCACCCCGCGACATGGCATAGACTGCATAACCCGCAGGCCAGATCAGCCACCATAATGGCTGGCCCCCTCGCGGGTCATGGCGTGTTGTCTCCATCAGCCAGAACCACAGCATGACCGCAGGCAAGATTGTGTGAAACGCCTGATCGGTCCACCAGTTCAGCCCGCTGAAATTGAACAGTTGCGCGAGCAACGCATGATAGATCACCCCCACCACGATCATCGACATGGTGACCATCGTCATCCAGCCAAAGGACAGGCGCTGGCCGGTGATGGCGATGGTCAGCATTGTCGCCGCCATCAGCGCATTCGTCAGAATGGTGAAAAACCCCGCCAAGGCCCAAAGCGTCAGCCCCAGCCCCACACCATGCTGGCCCAGATTGAGCATGACCTGCGTCACCAGCACCAGAGCCCCCAAGCCACCGATCAGGCCAGCCGTTATGCGGTATTTCGGGTTCATGCCAATCTCGCTGATTCTACTTCTTCGCCACCCTAAATCAGGACCGGCCGCAGGAAAACACTTGCCGATGCACGGCCAAAGCGGCACATCCAGATCATGGATTGGCGCGACGAAGGTATTTTGCTGGCAATGCGGCCACATGGCGAGACGAGCGCCATCATAGAGGTGTTCTCGGCACTGCATGGACGCCATGCGGGCGTGGTGCATGGCGGGGCCTCGCGCAGAATGGCACCGGTTCTGCAACCGGGCGCGCAGCTTGATCTGGCATGGCGTGCCCGGCTGGAAGAACATATGGGCAGCTTCACGGTCGAATTGACGCGCGCGCGCGCCGCCGGTGTTCTTGGCGACAGGCTGGCACTGGCCGGGCTGAGTGCCACCTGTGCGCTATGCCGCTATGCCTTGCCGGAAAGACAGGCTTCACCAACCTTGTATGCGGCGACAATCGAATTGTTGGACAGGCTGGGCCAGCCCGGCTGGCTGCGCGACTATGCGCTGTGGGAATTGACATTGCTGGAGGAAACCGGCTTCGGGCTGGACCTGCAACAATGCGCAGTGACGGGCGCGAATGACGGTCTTGCCTATGTTTCGCCCCGAACAGGGCGCGCGGTCACGGTGCAAGCTGCGGGCGAATTCGCCGCACGATTGCTGGTTCTGCCTGCGGGGCTGGTATCCGATGCGGCGCTGGATGCAAGCGCGGCGCGTGATGCGTTGCACCTCAGCGGATATTTCCTGCACCATTGGCTGTCAGAGTCGATTGGCCGCCCCCTGCCCGAAGCCCGCGCGCGACTTGTGTCACAACTGGGATAACGGGCAGCGGCCCAAGCCCTATTGCGCCGCGCGTTCCAGAAATTCGACCAGCGCCTGCCGGTCCTCGGGGTCGCCTATTCGTTGCTCAGGCATCCGCGATCCGGGCGTATAGGCTTCTGGACCGAATTCAAACAACTCCGCCACAGTGCGCGGGGTCCAGACAATGTCCAACTCGCGCAGCGCAGAGGAGTAGTCATAGCCCTCTTGCGTGGCAATCGGGGTGCCGAAAATGCCATGCAGGCTGGGGCCTGCGCGCATATGGTCATCCGGCGTCAGGGAATGGCAGACTGCGCAGGATTGCCAGATTTCCGCACCCCGGCTGTCGTCCGCATATTCTTGGGTCATTGCCAGTTCTGCGCCCCCAAGCGAGGTGCCCTCCGCCAGTGACCAGCGCCGGATAACGCCGTCATTGCCTGCGGTGAACACCTGCTCTGCATCAAGTGCCAGCGCCCAAACGGGGCCGGGTCCAGCCACAAACATATGCCGTTGCGTAAGGTCTGCCCCCTCCAGCAGCCACACAGTGCCATCAATTGCGGCAGCAGCGACATCGGCATCTGTGGCCGCAATAGAGACGAGCGGGCGCTCTGTAAGAAACCGTTCGGGCAGCAATGCGCCCATATCCGAGAACAGACGCAGCGCACCATCCGCGAAGATCACGGCGATCCGCCCCTGCGTGATGGTCAGGCCATTGGGCAAATCCGGCAGGTCTATGCGGGCCTGCACGTCCATCTCTCTGCCCCAGCGCACAAGACGCAAGTCGCCGCCCACCGTCACCAGATCACCTGAGGGCAGAAAACCTATCCCCGTGACCCGGTCGCTATGGGCCTGATGGTCCAGCAGGTTTAAAGTTGCGCGCTCAAGCAGCTGAACGCGCCCGTCCCAGAATGATGCGGCTACAAAAGCCCCATCGTCCGATACGGCCAGCGATGCCAAGGCAGAGGCACCCGCCTCACTCGCAAAGACAGGGGCGCGTCCATCACTCTCCCATAGCGCAAGCCGTCCGTCCTGACCTGCTGTAACAAACTGGCCCTGAGGCAGCATGGCAACCGCCGTTACATTGCCATCATGGAACCGGGTTATGTTGCGCGCGGTCGCTGTGTGGATATCCCACAGGATCGCGCGCGTATCAAACCCGCCAGATACCAGCATATCCCGCGCTATATCCAACGCGCCCACCGGCCCGCCATGCCCGACCATATCCTGCGCCGATAAGGGCGGGACTGCGACCAAAAAGGCGGCCAGCGACAGGGCGGTGCGATGCATTATGCGGATCAGTTGCCGATCAGGTTCGATCCGGGGTTATCGACCCGCGCCCCTTCGGTCGTAAAGGCCGCGTGGGACGGCTGCTGAAAGCCGCTATCCAGAAACGTCGCGGCACCAAAGGCAACAACAACGGCAAAGACAACGGCAGCAAGAAAAGCTTTCATGGCAAGACTCCTGTCAGGTTTGCACAGGCCGAATGGCGCGTGCTTCGGGTTTCAGCCCTGCCATCATGGCGCGGGCAATCTGCTGATAAATCTGGCCCAGCGGCCCTTCCGGGTCGCGGGCGGTGATCGGTTGGCCTGAATCCGATGCGGCGCGCAGCGCCATCGTCAACGGAACGCCACCCAGATAAGGGACCTTTAAGCGCGCGGCCTCGGCCTCGGCGCCGCCCTGTCCGAAAATGGCGTGCGCGTTGCCGCAATCGGGGCAGATGAAATGGGACATATTCTCGACAATTCCCAAAATCGGCACATCCACCTTGCGGAACATCGCGATGCCGCGTCGCGCGTCGATCAGTGACAAATCCTGCGGGGTCGAGATAATGACTGCCCCCGCCAGTGTCGTGCCCTGCGCCAGCGCCAGTTGGGCGTCACCCGTTCCGGGTGGCATATCGACCAGCAGCACATCCAGCCGCCCCCATTCCACATCGGCCATCATCTGGGTGATGGCTGACATGACCATCGGGCCGCGCCAGACCATTGCTGTCTCAGGCTCGACCAGCAGGCCCATCGACATGGCACTTAGCCCGTAAGCCTGCATCGGTTTCAGCTTGCGCCCCTCACCCATGCCGGGCTTGCCATGCAGGCCCAGCAAAGTGGGCAGCGAGGGGCCGTAGATATCGGCGTCCAGTATGCCCACCGCCAAACCCTGCGCGCGCAGCGCCAGCGCCAGATTTACGGTAGTTGTCGATTTACCGACCCCGCCCTTGCCCGACGCAACCGCGATAACATGGCCTATGCCTGCAAGCGGATCGACCTTGGCGGGTTTGGGTGCCTTTATCTGTGGTGGGCTATCGCGTTCCGAGGTCAGCACCGCGAAAACCGAACTGACCGAAGGAAGTCCGCGCAACTTGGCCTCTACCTCGTCGCGGATAGGGGCAAAATCTTGCGCCTCTTGCGGGGTGATCTGGATCGACAGGCTAATCCGCCCCTGCGCCACATTCAGCCCGGCCAACCGGCCAGAGGCGACAAGCCCCGTGCCATCTGGCAGCAACACTGTATCAAGCGTGGCGCGGATTTCGTCTTCCATAAGCCCTGTCTGATCCTGTTGGCATCTGCATTTTGCAGAAATTCAGGGGAAAAAGCCCGGCCCCATTGCTGGCGCCGGGCTTAGGTCAAGACCCTCCTCCCGGCGTCATTCCGCCGGTGTCGTGACCTGCGTGGTGTTGCGCTTTTGTGTGGCTTTGACTTCTTCCACCCATAGCGAATGGTGTTCCTTGGCCCAGTTTTCATCCACTTCGCCCGACCCCATCGCATCGAACGCACCTTCCATCCCGACAGAGCCGATATAGATATGGGCGATCACGATGGCCGACAAAGCGGCGGCGATCAGGGCATGAACGATCTGGTAGAATTGCCAGTCGGCTTGCGCGCCTGCCTCGGCAGGGAACAGCATCATGATGCCTGTATAAGACAACCCGGCCCCACCGATCACAACCGCCCAAAAGATGAACTTTTGCCCCGCGTTGAACTTGCGTGCAGGTGGATGAACACCCTTTTTCAACAAGCCACCGGCCTGTTTGATCCAGACCAGATCAACCTTGTCGGGGATATTGTGAATAATCCACAACAAGACAATCATCACCAGTGACGCCATGAACGGCCATGCCAGATAGTTATGCGCAATCTTTCCATAGGCTGACAGAGTGCCAAACGCTGCCTCGCCAAAGATCGGCAGGATAACCGACTTGCCGATAATCAGGTTCAACCCCGTCAGCGCGAGAATGATGAAGGTTGAGGCAAGCGTCCAATGGGCAAACCGCTCGATCCAGTTGAAGCGAAGGATCGTCCGGCCAGACAAGCCGCTATCGACCCGGATCTTGCCACGGATCAGATAGAACACTGTCAGAAGCGCGACCATCCCGATCACAGCCCAGATCGACAGCGTGTGCAAGGTCCGGCCCTGCAACGCCGCCCATGCCTTGTTGTCGGGGCTGATCAGCGTGCCCGCGCCGCGGTCAGGAATGGTCACACGACCAGAGACAACGGCACTGTCCCCGCCAAGCGCCTGGAACATGGCATCTTCATTGACCGAACTTTGCGTCGGGTTGACCTGTGCTTGCACCTGCGGCGCGATCAGACCAAAGGCCATAACCACGGACAAGGCGACAATCAGTCTTGATAGATACGTCATCTTGGCACCCCTCCTTACACGGTTACGGTATCGCCATAAGCCGTGCGCCAACCCCAGGCGCCAGACCCATAGCCGCGCGTAACAACACGCTCGCGGTAGATATCGGCAATGATGTCGCCATCACCAGCCAGAAGTGCCTTGGTCGAACACATTTCTGCACATAGCGGCAGCTTGCCTTCGGCCAGACGGTTCGCGCCATATTTGACGTATTCCGCCTGAGACATGTCCGGCTCTGGCCCGCCTGAACAATAGGTGCACTTGTCCATCTTGCCGCGTGTGCCAAAGTTGGCGGTTTGCGGGTACTGGGGTGCGCCGAACGGGCAGGCATAGCTGCAATAGCCGCAACCGATGCAGGTGTCCTTGTTGTGCAAAACCACACCGTCATCAGTGGTGTAGAAACACGCAACCGGGCACACTTCCGCGCAGGGCGCGTCGGTGCAATGCATGCACGCCATTGACACCGAGCGCTCGCCCGGCAGACCATCATTGATGGTCACCACGCGGCGGCGGTTGATGCCCCAAGGCACCTCATGCTCGTTTTTACAAGCAGTCACACAGGCCTGACATTCGATGCAGCGGTCTGCGTCACACAGGAATTTCATCCGTGCCATTTTCTCAATCCTCCCTTACGCCGCTGCGATCTGGCAAAGCGTGACCTTGCCTTCATGCATGCCCGTCACCGGGTCATAGCCATATGTGGTGATGACGTTGACAGATTCGCCCAGAACAATCGGGTCGGT
>SLAT01000038.1 GCA_007126715.1 Roseinatronobacter sp. | reverse complement strand
TAAACGCGCGTTTTGCACAGGGATTTTGAGCACCCGACCGGGTGCGGCTGAAAGCGTTCTGCAGGGAGATGCGCTGGTTTGCGAAGCGCGGTCAGCTTTCTGCTGTTCTCCCAGAATTGCGCCAATAGCTTTAGAAATTCTGAACGCCCCTCTTCCCTTGCAGGATTTTTGCTGACCGTTTCGGAACGTGGTTAATGCGCGGTCACATCTTGCGTTCGAATGTCGCATCACGCCGCCGCAAGGCCTGTTGCGCGCCATCCCTGGCGTAAACGGTCAGAGTTTGGGACGCGCTCATTCCCAGCGCGACAATGCGCCCCTCCTCCAGTCCTGCAAGTGCAGCCTTGAGCAAGGCCCCATTCTGTTCAAGCCTGAGATGCAACTGTTCCAGATGCTGCGGCGAAAAGGCCAGTTCCTGAAAGGCGGACAAGAGTTCAGCCTTGGCCGTCGCGATCGATTCAAGCTGATCATAGGCGCCCGAAAGCAGCGCCTCTCGCTCTGCCGCGAGCATCGACATCAGGGGGGCGAGGTCTGGGTCCTGCTTCATTCTGCCCTCTCTGCCGGCTTGGTATTCGCAAGGATGCTGCGCATGACCATCTCGGCCAGACCAATTCCCCCGCGCTCGGCCATGCGCTGCGCCTGTGCGTTCAAGAGGAAAGACGCGAAATGCTCTTCGCCAATGCCGCCACCGAATTCTGCCTCGCCGCGCGTGGCCCCCGCAGCCTGAAGCAATTCGGCAAGAATCGCAGCTTCAAAATTCTGGGCGACCTTTTGTTGCTCGGACAGAACTGTCGCCGTCTTGCCCCGAACGGGCATGTCAGGCTGTGACCCAAAGGGCATAATGAGGCTCATGACACAGTTTCCTTCAAATGTTCTTACGCAGAAGTATCCGCGTCTTCGGTAAAGATTCGGTAAGCAATTACTGGCAAACATAGGGAGGCACGCGACAAAAGGGACGTCATGAATGCTTGTATCTCCGGTTACATCATCGGCTGGGGCGCTCCTGCGCCAGACTGCCCAATGCGACACCGCGGAAGGGAAAACCAACTTTCAACAGCATATGAATGCAGGCGGCCAAGACCCTTTGTCACAGCAAGGCCCGGTACGAAATGGGGCAGAAAGGGCTGACAGGCCGCGCTGCGAAGTGGCGGAGAACGCGTCGGATGAAGATATGGACGAAGACATGGGCGCGATCTGGGATGACTGCGACTTCCTCTGCGTCGCCGGACCGTCAGTACAGGACGGACCCGCGTTCGAGGCGACAGCCTCTCCGCCATATGTCAGGCAATCACAGGCAAAACTGGCACTGGATCTGGATCAGCCACGAAAAACGCAAGATCTTGCAGCGGTCGCGAACATGCCGCGCGAGAGCGATATGACAGCACCAAAAAAGGACGGAACCGAACGCACACAACCACCCTCCGATGCTGAAAGCCTTCGTGCTGAAGCCGTGACGCCAGATGACTACAGTCTTGCACCCATGGATGACGTCCCGGACAGACAGGTGATCTTGCCGCAAGAAGGGCTACAGCGTCTTGACCACAGCCTACCGGTCACTTCGGTTCAGGCAGGGCACAGAGCACAGCGCGAGTCTACAGTGAAGCGGGCCATTATAACGGACACAGCATTGGCCGGAGATAGAGGCGGTCGCCTCGGGCGCAGCGGTCCGGAAGATCGTCCCCTTCCCTACCATATGCCAATCAAGGAGTCTGGTTTACCGCTCAAGCAATCCGCCATCGCCGGAAACACGACAAGCCCGATGCTGGTTGCGCAAGTTCATCACGCATTCGGGCCAGCACCGATCAATCCGACTTCAGGCGCGGCTGGTCTGGACATGTGGACCGAAGACATGTTGCGGATGGAACTGCAGGGACCAGGCGCGACCGCTGGCCGCAGCACACAGGACGGTGCTCTTCCCCTTTTGATGCAGAATATCCTGACAAGTGCCGCGCAAAACAAGGCGGCAGCATTGCGGATGCAGCTGATCATGCAAATCCGGCAGGGCAACTCAAACACCCTTTCGCTGCAGCTATCCCCGGTCGAACTTGGCTCTGTCCGGATCAGCATGACCATGACCGATGCCGGAATCCAGATGCTCTTTCAGATCGAAAGACCCGAAACGCTCGAACTTCTGCGGCGCTTCTCTGCAGAGCTTGCCCAGGATCTGCGAAACACAGGGTTTGACATGCTTGATCTGTCTTTCGCGCAGCAACACTCAGGCGGACAGGGCGAGAACGGATTTCCAGACACCGATTTCATTCAATTTGCGCAGCTGACTACAGACACTGAAGCAAGGCGCGCTCCGATACAATCACCCCAGCCCGAGGGCGGAATCGACTTGCGTGTCTGAGAAACCTGACCGATCGGGCGACGCAGAGCTTCTTGACCCCGGCTACGGCATCAGTCTGCTCTGTGCCGATCTGATCGCTGGCTAACAGACCGGGACTGACAGCATTTCAGGGCCAACTTCAT
Source organism: Roseinatronobacter sp. (assembly GCA_007126715.1). Lineage (GTDB taxonomy): Bacteria > Pseudomonadota > Alphaproteobacteria > Rhodobacterales > Rhodobacteraceae > Roseinatronobacter. Next base: position 21,025 of record SLAT01000038.1, on the reverse strand, counting down.
CAGTTCGAAAATCAGAGGAAACCGGATCATGGAATTGCAAGATCATGCCAACGCTTTGTCATCCTCGGGGCGCGTTTCGCAGCCCCGTCCCATCGCCGCAACACAGCGCGAGATCTCCAGTGATTTTGAGACATTTCTGCGCATGCTCACTGTACAAATGCAAAACCAGAATCCGCTGGAGCCGATTGAAGCGTCCGATTTTGCAGTGCAACTGGCAACCTTTTCAGGTGTCGAACAGCAGGTCCGGACAAACGATCTTCTGACACAGATGATGTCAAAAATGGGCCTCTCGGAACTTTCGGAATGGATCGACCGCGAAGTACTGACCGCGGCGCCGAAATATGTGGACGGTTCGCCGATGCGGTTCATCGTGCCGGAAAACCCGGATGCAGACTATGCCGAACTTGTCTTTCAGACGGGCTCCGGCACAGAAAAGGGACGCTTTGCCGCCTCTGTCAATCGCACGGATCTGGAATTTACCCCTCCGGACTATGGCAGTGCTGATTATCTTGACGCAGGCCTCTACACGGTCAAGATTGAATGGTTCAACAAAGGCGTGCCCTTGGGCGCCGAGCCTGCACTCAGCTATTCGAAAGTTGCAGAGGCGCGGATGGATGAGGGTACCGTGAAACTCGTGCTTGAACACGGGCATTCCGTTGCCAGCACGGATATCCTTGGCGTTCGGAGATAGGTGTCAGGTTACATACCGAATATCCACATTCGGCCCCCGTCCCCTGCCCCTCTGAAACGGTACTGGGTATGGGCGCAGCGCCATGTCCATAGTTTGGCGCGCATCACTTTGTGACATGCGCAATGAGGTCTCAAGGGGCCGGTAACGACACGATCACAAGCGCATATGCACTGTGCGCTCTCGCGGAAGCAACATATGGCTACGACAGGGGCGGTGCGGTTCGATCACCCGGGCGCAGCCCTTCGAAAGGTTGCAGGCGGATACCAGCGGCGACAAGCGCTGCTTGCAGGGCTTCGGCCAGTTTCACTGCACCTTCCGTATCGCCATGCAGGCAGATCGTATCGATATCTTCTGCCAGATGCGTACCCTGCGCGGTAATGATGGCACCAGCCTTCAGCATATGGAGCACGCGAGAGCAGACTTCCTCTGAATCATGGATCACTGCACCGGGAAGGCGACGATCCATCAGCAAACCGTCTTCCGCATAGGCGCGGTCTGCGAATATCTCGGAACACATTCGTGCATCCAGCGACCGCGCCGCTCGCGCCTGCGCCGTGCCTGCAATCACCATAAGAATGATCTCGGGATCGACCGACAGCGCGCCCTCATAGCAAGCCTTTTCCAGACCCTCATCTTCTGCCGCCATATTGGCCAATGCGCCATGCAGCTCGACATGACGCACCTGACCTCCGGCCAGCGCTGCCATCGCGCGGGCTGCGCCCAGCTGATAGGCGACAAGATGGCGCGCTTCACTGGGTGCAATCTGCATACGACGCCGCCCGAACCCCTGAAGGTCGGGCAAGCCCGGATGCGCACCGATCCCCACCCCGGTCTTGACGGCGAGGGTCATCGCCTGAGCCATGACATCGGGATCGCCGGCATGAAACCCGCAGGCGATATTTGCAGAGGTGATGATCTTCAGAAGCTCCGCATCCGCACCCATCGGCCAAGGGCCAAAGCCTTCGCCCATATCTGCATTCAGATCGATACATGTGATCATGTCATTTCCCTTTCCAGATCATCGCCGGATGTCACGCCGCTGACCAATTGATAGGACAAAAGATCGTGCATGTCCCGCGGGTCGCGGATCATCGGACGGATCTCTTTGCGCAACCCCGCGCGACGCACGGCTTCAGCACGCTCGAACGCGAGCGCATCTTCATGAGTGACGAAACGAAATTGCAGATCAGCGCCGACCTTTGCCTGCACCAACCGCGGCAAGTCGCAAGGCAGGACAGTGCCGATGCGCGGATATCCCCCTGTCGTCTGACATTCCGAAAGCAGCACGAAAGGCGCACCATCGCCGGTTATCTGGATATCGCCGGGAACGATGGTTTCCGACAGGATGGACAGGCCCATCTCTAGACCAAACCCCGCACCATCCACGATCAGCCGCTGGCCCATACGGTTGCCGCGTGCATCCTTGCGAAAGGTGGTACATCCGAAGCGCTCGATCTCTGATCTCGGGAAAAGATGCGTTTGCGGGGTCGCGACGACACGCAGCAGGCCCCCATCGAACCGGTCAAGAGGTGTCAAGATCATGCCCGACTGCCTGCCGGCATAGGGTCCTACGGGCAGCCTTGCGCCAGCATTCAGCATTGCCCCAAGACCAGAGGCCAGATGCACCGCGCGCGCACCAAGGATCACCTCTGCCGCCAGCCCGCCACCGACATGGACATAGCTGTATCCGCCTGCCAGCGATGTCAGGTCCAACCGTGCACCAGCAGGCAGAAGGTGGCTGGCATGCCATCTAAGCTCTGCACCGTCCTGCGACGCTCGCATCGGCGCGCCGGTCAGCGCAATATATGTATTTGCGCTCACCTCAAGACTGAGGAAGCTTCCGGCGATTTCAATTGCAGCCAGACCGGGATCTTGACCGAGGAGCGCGGCACCTTCTTCCAGCGCCAACCGGTCTGCCGCCCCGCCGCGTGACAATCCCTGCGCAAGGAAGCCGGGGCGTCCGGTATCCTGCACTGTGACACCCGGACCTGCACGGTGCAGCAGAATGCTTTCCATCAGCCCACCCGCTCGGCGACCGCGCCGCCGTCCTTGGCTGTTGCCCGAATCTTCTCCAGCGCGTCGGACGAGACAGGCTGAAACAGAACTTCATCCCCCGGGCGCAACAAGAACGGGTCAGCTCTGTCCGGCTTGAACAGCCGCAAAGCTGTCTGCCCGATGTGGCGCCATCCGGTTGGTGTCGCTACCGAAAACAGTACCATCTGACGAATTGCCACCACCAGCGCACCTTCCGGCACATGCGGTGTAAGGCCCTTCTGGCGCGGGATATCCCAGTCTTTCGGTAACTCGCCCAAATAAGGCTGACCGGGAGCAAAACCGATCGTTTGCACCCGCAAGGGTGCGGCGCAGATCATCTCGACCGCTGCAGCAGGTGTCAGCCCTGCAAGTGCGGCGGCTTCCTCGAATTGCGGGGCAACTGTCATGTCAAAGGCTGCAGGTACATGCCACAGCCGACGCCCGTGTGGCAAACCTGCCTGAAACCAGTCGCGACTGGCCAGCAATGGCGCGAGTGCAGCACGCAGTTGCGCATGATCGGTCCGCGCCAGGTCGAAGCGCAGATAAGCCGAGGTGAGCGAAGTCGATGTTTCCTCGATCCCTGCCAGGCTTTCCGAATCCAGGGCGGCGCGGAATGCCAACGCAGCGCGATTCGCAGCTTCGCTTAGCTGATCGCCAAAACTGACAAGCAAACCATCCACACCAAGCGGACTGACCCTTGGAAAGGCGGGCATGTCTCGATTTTCGGCCCCGTTCATGACGCCTCCGTCAGCTATTTCTTTAGGCGGTTTAACCAGAGCTTCCCGGAAAATGCCCCTGCTTTATAAATTTTGTTGACGAAATGGCGACAAAATGTCAACGTTTAATCTGCATCACATCAAGATGATGCACGAACAGGGAGAATTGAAGATGACATTTCGCGTCACATTGACCGGCGCCGCACTTGCGGTTGCTGCGTCCTCGTCACTTGCCCAGACAGCGTGGGATATGCCGACACCCTACGGAGATGCTGTTTTCCATACGCAGAACATCATGGCCTTCGCGGATGAGGTGCGCACAGCGACCGATGGGACGCTGGATATCACTGTCCATTCCGCTGGCTCTTTGTTTGCGCATGGTCAGATCAAGGATTCTGTGCGCCGCGGGCTTGCCCCGATCGGTGAGATCCTGATGTCCCAGCTGGTAAACGAAAATCCGGTCTTCGGTATCGACAGCATCCCTTTCCTTGCCGCCAGCTATGAAGAGGCCGCGGCCTTGTGGGACGCGTCACGAATGGCCGTGACCGAAGCGCTCGAAGCTCAGGGGCTGACATTGCTGTTTGCCGTGCCATGGCCGGGCCAGTCTCTTTTCCTGCGCGAAGAGGTGACCGATCCCGCGCAATTGCAGGGCGTCACGTTCCGCGCCTATAACAATGCGACTGAACGCATGGCGCAGCTTCTCGGCATGATCCCGACACAGGTGGAAGCTGGCGATATTCCGACCGCATTCAGCACAGGGCGCGTTGCGTCAATGATCACTTCACCCTCGACCGGCGTATCATCGCAGGCCTGGGACTATACAAGTCACTACATCGACGTGCAGGCCTGGTTGCCCAAGAATATGGTGTTTGTGAACTCTTCCGCTTTGACAGCCCTGTCAGAAAGTGAACGCGACGCTGTGCTTGCCGCAGCAGAAGCCGCCGAGGCGCGCGGATGGGAAATGTCGCGCGCCGAAACAGACACGCAAATCGAGGCTCTGGAAGCGGCAGGCATGACCGTCATGCTGCCCTCAGACGCACTCTCTGCCGGGCTCTCGGAAATCGGAGAGATAATGGCCGCAGAGTGGATGGCCGAAGCCGGTGACAGCGGCGCAGCCATTCTCGATGCCTTCCGCGCTGAATAGGCCAGACCGGTGGGGCTGAAGCCCTGCCGGACCCATTGCCCGCAAAGAAAAGGGACTACGCATGCGCAAGGCATTGGACACACTCTATGCCGGGGCCCTCGCCATGGCCTGTCTTGCCATGGTGGCCATCGCCGCTCTGGTTTTGACACAAATTCTGAGCCGCGTTCTGGACCGCGCCATAGTGCTTGCCGGGGCTGCCCCTCTCGGGTTCTCGATCCCGTCACTCTCTGATTTCGGAGGCTTCCTCTTTGTTGCCGCTGCAACGCTGGCCTTGCCAGCAACATTGCGGCACGGCGGCCATGTCCGCGTCACCTTGCTGCTACAGCTTGGAGGCAAACGCTTGCAGCGGTTTCTGACACTGCTGGTTCTGCTGACAGCCGTCTGTCTGGCGGCCTTCGCTGCGTGGCATTCCGGGGCACAAGCCTTCGATTCATGGCGCTTCAATTCCGTATCTTTCGGTATGGTGCGCGTGCCCCTCTGGATCCCGCAATCTGTCATGACTGTTGGCTTCGGTCTGTTGGTTCTGGCACTCATTGATGAAATGATTACTGCGCTGCGCGGTAAGGACCCTGCTTTCCAGCGTGCAGAAAACACCCGCAGCGAAGAGGCACAGTAATGGACCTGCTCACGCTCTCGATCCTACTTGTCATTACGCTTTTCGGCTTCCTGCTTGCGGGGTTATGGGTCGGGTTCTCGCTTATGGCGGTTGCGCTGGTCGCCATGGAACTGACCCGCCCCGGCCTTGCAGGCGCAGTGTTTGCCACCAAGGTCTGGGGATCGCTGAATGTCTGGGACCTGACAGCGCTGCCGATGTTTATCTGGATGGGTGAAATCCTTTTCAGATCGCGGTTGTCCTCGGACCTGTTCCGCGGCTTGGCACCGTTCGTGCGCCGCCTGCCCGGCGGGCTGTTGCATGCCAATATCCTAGGCTGTGCCCTGTTTGCCGCCGTGTCAGGATCATCAGCGGCGACCACTGCAACTGTCGGGCGGATGTCGCTGCCTGAACTCAAAGCGCGCGGCTATGATCCGAATATTGCAATCGGTACTCTGGCAGGGGCAGGCACATTCGGCTTCCTGATCCCCCCGTCGATCATTCTGATCGTCTACGGGGCCGCCACAGAGCAAAGCATAGCGCGGCTGTTTCTTGCAGGTGTCGGACCGGGTATCCTTCTGGCAGGGCTTTTCGCGGGCTACGTGATCTTCTGGTCACTGCTTAACCGCGACAAGCTGCCCGCACCCGAACCGGCCCCGACATGGGCCGCAAGATGGGACGCAATCAAGGCACTGGGCCCGACAGTGCTGCTGATCATTGCGGTGATCGGCTCTATCTATGGGGGGCTGGCCTCTCCCACCGAAGCTGCTGTCATCGGTGTGGTCGGTGCGTTGTTGATTTCGGGCTTCTCGGGTGGGCTGGACTGGGCCAGCACAATCAGCAGCTTGCGCGGCGCTGCCATCACGACTTGCATGATCGCTTTCATCCTTGCTGGTGCATCATTCCTGACCGTTGCCATGGGCTATACAGGTATCCCGCGCCTGTTGGCACAATGGATCGGCACGCAAGGGTATTCGCAGTATACATTGCTTGCGGCCTTGCTGCTTTTTTTCATTGTGCTTGGTTTTTTCCTCGATGGAATCTCGATTGTCGTGCTGACCACGTCAATCATTCTGCCCATGGTCCTTGCCGCCGGGATCGATCCGATCTGGTTTGGCATCTTTCTCGTCCTTGTCGTGGAAATGAGCCAGATCACACCGCCAGTCGGCTTCAACCTCTTCGTGTTGCAATCCATCACGGGGCGGGGCATCTTCCAGATTGCCCGGATGGCGCTGCCATTCTTCCTGATCCTGGTTCTGGCAACCGCGATCCTGTCCTTCTTTCCGGAGATTGCCCTGTGGCTTCCGAACACGATGCTCAACCGCTGAAGCCCCGGCGTCCGGATATCCCAGATATCGGCCCGGTGGTCAGCTCAGCCCATCTGGCAAGCTCCAGCCTGCCTGCACTCTCGGAAGTGGAATTTGCGCTGACCATGGCCAATAATGCGTTCCATCGATGGATGGTCCGGTGCATGACAGCCGCGGGCCAGCCCGGTCTTTCGCCGCTGGAAGTGCTGATCGTGCATCTGGTCAACCATCGAGCGCGCCCAAAGACACTTGCCGATATCTGTCTGGTCCTGAATATCGAGGACACCCACCTTGCGAATTATGCGATCAAGAAACTGGAATCGCATGGGCTTGTGAAAACCGGGCGCAAAAACAAGGAAAAGACCGTTGCAATAACTGAGAAAGGAACTGCGATCTGTACCCGCTACGGTGAGATCCGCGAGGCCCTTGTGGTCCGGGCGGCACGGCAGATGGGGCATGATCCGGCAGATATCAGCCGCATGGCTGCACTTCTCAGAACACTTTCGGGCGCTTATGATCAGGCCGCGCGCGCAGCCGCTGCGCTGTGACAGACAGTGTGCACGCTCGCTGTCATTTGACCTGATCTGGCTTTCGGTTGAGGCTTTCCTCTCGGCAAAGGGCGTGATACTGGGCCTGCAGATCGGGCCAGACGCCCTCATAGTTTTTTCCGGAGATACACAATGGCCACAGAGCGCACACTGTCCATCATCAAGCCAGATGCGACCAATCGGAACCTGACCGGCAAGATCAATGCAAAATTCGAGGAAGCCGGTCTTCGGATCGTCGCACAAAAACGAATTCATTTGACCAAGGCGCAGGCAGGCAAGTTCTACGAGGTTCATGCCGAGCGCCCTTTCTACGACGAATTGTGCGAATTCATGGCTTCTGCACCTGTTGTTGTCCAAGTGCTTGAGGGCGAAGGCGCGATTGCCAAGAATCGCGAAGTGATGGGCGCCACCAACCCCGCCGAGGCTGCGGCAGGAACGATTCGGGCTGAATTCGCGCAATCGGTTGGCGAGAACTCGGTTCATGGCTCTGATGCACCGGAAACTGCCGCCGCCGAGATTGCCTATTTCTTTTCAGGTCTGGAATTGGTCGGCTGACGATTTTCGCATTGGCGCACGGGTGTCCTGCACCATGCCCGCTTCCGAACATGCACGGCCCCGGCTTTCGTCCGGGGCCTTTTGCGGTTCCGGGGCACGCGCTGCATTAACCGGATTTACCCGCTCACGCTTTCCTGCAACATAAGGTTCATGTTTCAGACTGTTGAATTGCCTCTATGGGCACTGATCCTGATTTTCGCATTTGCCGCGGTGACCTTCGCGTCGCATTTTCTGTTTCCTTCGGTGCGCTGGTTCTTTCGCCGCCGCATGGAGCGCGCAGTTTCAAGGCTCAACGAGCGGCTTCAACGTCCGATCGAGCCTTTCAAGATCATGCGCAGGCAGGATCAGGTCACGCGCCTGATCTACGACCCGCAAGTCATGGAAGCGGTACGCAATTACGCACGGGACGAAGGCGTGCCACCCAATGTCGCCTTCGAGAAGGCGCGCTCTTACGCGCGCTAAATTGTGCCCGGCTTCTCCACGGCGACATATTTTGGCTTTGCCATCAAGCTCGCGCAACGCATCAGCCAGGGGCTGTATCGGGTCCGGATCGGGGGCGCTGATACACCGGAACTGGCGCGCATCGATCCCAGCGCGGCGGTGGTCTTTGTGATGAACCATCGTTCAAACATGGACTACGTGCTCATCACATGGCTTGCATCGAAGCATTCTGCGCTCAGCTACGCGGTCGGAGAATGGGCGCGCGTCTGGCCCCTGAAAGCGCTTATCCGGGCGATGGGGGCCTATTTCATCCGCAGACGCTATTCCAATCCGCTCTACCGGGCGATCCTTGCGCGATATGTGCAGATGTCGATCCAGCAAGGAACGACACAGGCGATCTTTCCGGAAGGCGGGCTTAGTCTGTCCGGAGCCGTCGGACCGGCCAAGAAAGGATTGCTTCATTATATCGTTCGCGGCTTCAACCCGCATGTGGGCCAGGATGTCGTCTTCGTGCCTGTGGCGCTGAATTATGACCGCGTTCTTGAGGATCGGGTCCTGATTCAAGCGGGCGCACGACAGAACCGACGCTTTCCTGTGAAGGTGAATGCGATTGCGGGCTTCACGGCCCGTATCATCTGGCAGAAATTCCGGCGCCGTTTCACGTATTTCGGATATGCAGCAGTGTGCTATGGGGCCCCACTGTCGTTGCGTGAATTTCTGACCTTAACCCCGGATGCCACAACCGAATCCCTTGCAGAGGATCTGATGCAGCGCATCCGCGCTGCGGTTCCAGTGTTGCCTGTTTCCTTTGCAGCTGCAGCACTTGTGCGGGCCGGTCACGACCTGTCGCGCAAGACCGTCGTGTCGGAAGCGCAATTGCTGCGCGACGCGTTACTGAAACGCCATGCTTGGCTTCATCTGCCCGATACGCAGAGCACCGATCTGGTGGATGAAGGGCTGGCCGCGCTGACATTGCGAGGGGTTATCGCCATTACAGACGACAGCGTACAGATAATACCCGGCCAAGAATCGGTGGTCGGGTTTTATGCCGCATCGACACTGCAACGATGCGATGCCCCGCCGGGTCTGGGATCGCCGGAACGAACGGAACTGGACAAGCCTGACCCGCAGAGCGACTGAAAGTTATAGGCTGCGACATAAAATTACAAAAAAGTTTCATTTAGGGTTGCATTGTTGCGCATCGAAATTTATGGATGCTGCAAGCGCCGCATGAGTTTTCTGCGTCGCAGAAACATCGATCAGGGCATGCCCCTTTAATTGCTAGGAGACAATAATGGCTCTGGATACACGCACAGGATTGGCCCCATACGAGGCGCCAGAAAAGGATCTTTACGAAATTGGCGAGATGCCGCCCCTCGGCTATGTCCCCAAGCAGATGTATGCTTGGGCGATTCGCCGTGAGCGTCACGGCACTCCGGACAAATCGTTCGAGGTCGAGGTTGTCGATACTTGGGAAATCGACAGTAACGAAGTTCTGGTGCTGGTTATGGCGGCAGGCGTGAATTACAATGGTGTCTGGGCCGGACTGGGCGAGCCGATCAGCCCGTTTGATGGTCACAAACAGCCATATCACATTGCCGGCTCAGACGCTTCGGGGATTGTCTGGAAAGTTGGCGAGAAAGTCACGCGCTGGAAAGTCGGCGACGAAGTCGTGATTCATTGCAATCAGGACGACGGCGATGATGAAGAGTGCAATGGTGGTGATCCGATGTATTCGCCCAGTCAGCGGATCTGGGGCTATGAAACTCCAGACGGGTCTTTTGCGCAGTTCACCCGCGTGCAGGCACAACAGTTGATGCCACGCCCCAAACACCTGACATGGGAAGAAGCTGCCTGCTATACTCTGACACTGGCAACGGCGTATCGCATGCTGTTCGGCCATCACCCCCACGAATTGAAGCCCGGTCAGAATGTGCTGGTTTGGGGTGCGTCTGGTGGGCTTGGCTCTTATGCGATCCAGCTTGCCAATACCGCAGGCGCAAATGCGATCGGGGTGATCTCGGACGAAAGCAAGCGGCAGTTCGTGCTGGATCAGGGCGCCAAGGGAGTCATCAACAGAAAAGACTTCAAATGTTGGGGCCAATTGCCAAAGGTCAACAGCCCCGAATATGCTGAATGGCTTAAGGAAGCGCGCAAATTCGGCAAGGCGATCTGGGACATCACCGGCAAGGGCGTCAATGTCGATATGGTGTTCGAGCATCCGGGTGAAGCGACATTCCCTGTCTCGACACTTGTTGTGAAGAAGGGCGGGATTGTGGTGATCTGTGCGGGAACATCGGGCTTCAACTGTACCTTTGATGTTCGCTACATGTGGATGCATCAGAAGCGCCTGCAGGGAAGCCACTTCGCCAATCTCAAGCAGGCTGCCAGTGCCAACCGTCTGATGATCGAGCGCCGCCTCGACCCTTGCATGTCTGAAGTCTTCCCATGGGACGATATCCCCAAAGCTCATACGAAAATGCTGCACAATGAGCATAAACCGGGGAATATGGCCGTTCTGGTGCAATCCCCACGCACGGGCCTGCGCACTTTCGAGGATGCGCTGGAAGCTGGGCCAAAACCCTGAGACGCGCTGAAAGCTGAGGCAAAAACACGCCGCGCGGTTCCTGACCGCGCGGTTTTTTGCCATCAACAGGAAGCCCTGCCACCCAATCATTTTTTGTTAAGTCCATTTGACCTAAGCTTCATGCAGTCGCGCAGGGGTGTAGCCTGCCCCCGATGGAGCATGTTCGAGTGTCTCATCTCTGGCTTATCAGCGTTCTTTCCGACCTGCAGCGATATGCAGCACGCAACGACCTGCCCGCGCTTTCAAAGCACCTCGAAACCGCAATCCAGCTTGCGCATCTGGAAATCGCCAACAAGCCCCCTGCCCCAAACAAGCGCACTCCGCCTGTCCCCAATGGGCGCGACGACGACGCCTGATCTTTCTGTGTTTTTGCGCCCGAGATACCGAATCTGGTGCCCTTGTCCCGAGCCTTGCGCTAGTGTGGGGCTATGTCTGACATCACGCCACAATTCTCCGAAGATCAGGCCGAAGCATGGGATCATATCGCGGCAGCACTCGCCAATGCGGGGGTCGATCTTGTCGAGGGCGTATCGCTGCCTGCCAAAGACACCGGGCAGAGCACATTTGCGGTCATGGGCAAGGCAGGGTCAGGAAAAACCATGCTTCTTGCCGAACTGACCCGGGCGCTGACAGATGCCGGGCTGGAACTTGTCTCGGGTGATTTCGAAAGCCGGCGCAAGAGGGATCGGCGCAGCCTTGCGGTGCTCGCCCCCACCAACAAGGCAGCCTCGGTCCTGCGCCTTCGCGGGGTCGCGGCAACCACCCTGCACCGGATTCTCTACACGCCGGTATATGACCCTGAATACGAACGCATAGCCGAATGGCTGACGGGCAATCTGCCCCGGCCAACGGTAGAAGGCCTGACTGAAACCGCGCTGGACCGCGCCCATGCATTTTACGCGCAGGTCAAATCCATCCCAGGTGCGCTTGCTGCGGCGGGTTTGCGCGGGTCAGACTTCATCACCGGATGGAAACGACGCGACGAGCCTTTGGACATAGGCTTTGTCGATGAAAGCTCCATGCTGGATGAACGCCAACTGGCAGACCTGCGGGAACTTTTCTCAACCCTGATCCTATTTGGTGATCCGGCGCAGCTTGCACCCGTGGGCCAGTCGGGCAGCATGGTTTTTGACAAGCTGCCCGCGCCCAGCCAGCTCCGGCTGTCACGGATACATCGTCAGGCAGAGGGCAATCCCATCCTCGATCTCGCCCATGCCCTTGCAGATCCGCAGTTGGGTTTCGAGGAGTTTGAATTGCGCCTTTCCGAGGCGGCAGCGCGGGATTCTCGTGTTCAGATGGCAGAGCGCGTGGATAGCGACCTGATGGCCCGCTCGCCAGTGCTTGTCTGGCGCAATGCCACAAGACTGCGGTTGATTACAGCGTTTCGCCGCGCCCATCACGCACCTGAAACCGAACTTGTCTCGGGCGAACCGCTGATCTGTGACGGGTTGGAACTGCCGCTGAAGCATCGCAAGAAACGCATTGATCTGGAAGCACGGGGGCTGATCAAGGGGGCGCAGGTCGTCTATCTGGGACCGGGGCGCAAACCCGGTTTTTCGCGTCTGCACATTTTCGGCGCAGAAGAGCCGCAGATTTCGGTTGCCTCGATCATCAAGATCGAAACCGACCCGGAAGAAGAACCCTTCATTCCATTCGCGGCAACGATGGGGGCGGCTTTCGTCCATGGCGCAGCGGTGACGATACACAAGGCCCAAGGATCACAATGGCCCGAAGTTCAGGTATTCGCGCCTGATCTTTACGCTGCCTCTCGGGCTGGGCGCATGGAAGCTGGCATCCCGCTGTGGAAACGACTTGCCTATGTTGCCATCACGAGAGCGGAGCACAGACTTCATTGGGTGATCAGGAACCGACTTGGGCGCCCGCGCAAGGCACTTTCCACCGACGACCTGATCTCGCAGGCGACGCCACTGGCGCTTGCGTCCGATGGTTGACCGATCTTCCTGTTTCTGCTCTGCCTGTTGTGGCTGACACTTATCCCAGATGCGAGGCTCCATGCGCTGTGTTTTCGTTCAATTTCGGTGCCAACCGGGAAAAACCTATGAAGTCGCAGACGCGATCTATGACCGCGAGGTTGTTTCCGAGCTTTATTCCACGTCGGGGGAGTATGATCTGATCGCAAAAGTCTATATTCCCGAGGATGCGGATGTCGGACATTTCCTTTCCGACAGGCTGTTTGATATCCCCGGGATCAACCGAACGCTGACGACAATGACGTTCAAGGCTTTCTGAGCGTCACATTTTAGCTGCGCACAAGACGGAACAGGGCGGATGCGCCCCAACCAAAAAAAACCGCGAGCGCGAGTGCCAGAAGGCCGTAAAGGAATGGCTGTTCATAAGCGAGGTTCGTCAACCAGCGTTCAAGGACGGCTTTTTGAACATCGATGAAGGTTTCAAATTCGTCGATGACGTCCCCGTTTCGCACCAGAAAGATGCGGGCCGAATAGCTTCCCTCGACAATCGTCTTGGGCAGCAGAATACGCGTGCTGAACAGCGTATCGCGTTCCAGCGTCACCGCTTCATAACGGCTCTGATACAGGCCTTGTTCTTCGCGGATCCGGATCAATGCCTCGGTAAAGGCGGCCGGATCGGTTCTGTCGCTGACGCCGCGGGCCTCGAATATGGCCAGCCTTGTGGAAATGCGATGTGTCAGATCCGCCTCGGGCGACAGGATATCCCGCAATGGCCGGGTCGTGGCAACCGCGTAGAAACTTGGCGCCGCGCGCACTTCCTGTGCATCTGTATTGACCCAGATACCCAACCGTCGCGCCTTTCGCCATATGACTGCCGGTTGCGGGGGGCCTTCGACGGCGACAATTACATCAAGGTCCGAATCCGCAGGCAAAAGTGCTTCACGCCGCACCGCGCCGAAGATAAGGATCTCCGACCCCTCGAAATTGACGGTCAGCGATACCCGGTTCTGGCTGAGACCCGCAATCACCTCTTCAGCCCTGAGCGGCAAGGCGCACCAGAATAAGAGAATGATCAGCGCCGCCCGCATCAGAACCGCCCCGGAACTGTGATCGAGTAAAACTCGGACGGGGTCCACAACAGGTCAAACGCGATCTTCCCGCTCACGGACAGCACCAGAATGGCAAGCAGGATGCGCAACTGTTCCGCACGCAACTTCAACCCGATCCGCGTTCCGAACTGCGCACCGACAACGCCACCGACAATCAGGAAGATCGCCAGCATCACATCGACACTCTGGTTTGTGATGGCGTGCATCATCGTTGTAAAGGCCGCCACAAATGTAACTTGGAAAAGCGATGTTCCGATAACGACCTTAGTGGGCATGCCCAGCAGGTAGATCATTGCCGGGACAAGAATGAACCCCCCGCCAACCCCCATGATCGCGGCCAGAATGCCAACGCCCATGCCCACTGCCAGCGGCGGGAAAACCGAGATGTAAAGACCCGATGTCCGGAACTTCATCTTGAAGGGCAGGTTGTGGACCCAAGTGTGAATATGCAGTTTGCGGCGTGGCGCGGTGGGGTTTTTGGACCTGATCAGCGCCCGCAGGCTTTCCTGCAGCATCAAGGCTCCGATGATCCCCAGAAAGATCACGTAGGACAATTGCACGATCAGATCGATCTGTCCCAGCCGACTCATCAGGTTGAAAAACCAGATCCCGATGATTGATCCGATCAACCCGCCGATCAGTAACACCGTGCCCATCCGCAGATCGACGGTCTTGCGCTTCAGATGCGCAAGAACCCCCGAAATGGACGAGGCCACAACCTGATTGACCCCTGTTGCAACGGCAACTGCCGGCGGCACCCCGATGAAAAACAGCAAAGGTGTGATCAGAAACCCGCCCCCGACCCCAAACATGCCCGATAACAGACCCACGCCCCCGCCCACGCCCAACAACGTGAACGCATTGACCGATGTCTCGGCGATGGGCAGGTAGATCTGCATGTCGCTCTCAGGGCCACGCGGGGCCGTTTAGTGTTCCTTTACATAGGCAGTGCCACCCGCACGCGGCGGTATGGCCTTGCCTACGAACCCTGCCAGAATGACAACCGTCAGGATATAGGGCAAGGCCTGCATTGCCTGAACCGGTACGGCAAGCCCGAAAAAGTCGATATTCTGAAACCTGTTGGCCAGCGCTTCCAGCAACCCGAATAACAACACGGCCCCAAGCGCATGCCACGGGCGCCATTTGGCAAAGATCATGGCCGCAAGCGCGATGAAGCCGCGCCCCGCAGTCATATCCTTTACAAATCCGGCCGACAGCCCGGTGGATAGATAGGCGCCGGCCAGACCACACAACACTCCGCAAATGGCGACGGCGGCAAAGCGCAGGCCAATCACCGAAACGCCCGCAGTATCGACCGCCGCCGGATTCTCGCCCACGGCACGCAACCGCAGACCAAAGCGGGTACGCGTCAGCATGTACCATGTCAGCGGCACACACAGAAATGCCACGTAGACAAGCAACGCGTGACCCGACAGTATACCATGATAAATCGGGCCAAGAACCGGTACGTCGCGCACGGCCTCGGCGAATGGCAGATCAATGCGGCCCATCCGCGCATCGCCGGTCAAGGATGGGGTGCGTCCCCCTTGCCGGAACCAGTTTTGCGCTATGACGACTGTGATACCGGCAGCCAGAAAATTGATTGCCACGCCAGAGATAAGCTGATTTCCCCGGAAGGTGATGGCCGCCACCCCATGCACCAGTGACATCGCCACCGAGACCGCGATGGCGGACAGGACGCCTAGCCACACATTCCCCGTCACGAAGGCGATCGATGCAGCCATGAAGGCTGCAACCAGCATCTTGCCTTCTAGCCCGATATCGAAAACGCCCGCACGTTCCGAGATCAGTCCGGCAAGGCAGGCAAACAGCAGCGGCGTCGCAAGCCGCAAGGTTGAATCCAGCACCTGTACAAGGGTTCCAACATCCATCACCCTGCCCCCCGCCTTGCAAACATCCGTGCAATCGGGATGCGCACCATATTGTCAAGCGCCCCGGTAAACAGGATCACCAGCGCCTGGATGACAACGATCAACTCGCGCGGGATAGAAGTCCAGAGTGCCAGTTCGGCCCCACCCTGATACAGAAAGCCAAACAAGATTGCCGCAAGCGCCACCCCTAGCGGGTGGTTCCGACCCATCAGCGCAACTGCAATCCCGATGAAGCCCGCGCCCTCAACCGCATTAAGGACCAGCCTTTGCTGCTCGCCCATGACCGAGTTGACAGCCATCAGACCCGCCAGGGCACCCGAGATCAGCATCACCACAACAGTGATCCGCGCGGGGCTGATCCCTGCATATTGCGCCGCCGGCTCGGATTCGCCAAATGCCCGGATCTGGTAACCAAGGCGCGTTCTCCAAAGCAGAAACCAGACTGCGAAACACATTGCGATAGCAATCAGAAGCGAAATATTCACCGGCGGGACCCGGCTGAACGGGATTCCGACAAGCGCCAGCATCTCATGCAGTTTGGGCAAGGCTATCTCGCTGGGAAACCGTGGAGAGCTTGGATCTTGCGACCCTTGCGGACGCAAAACATTGACCAGAACATAGCCCAGCAACGACGCGGCGATAAAATTGAACATGATCGTCGTGATCACGATGTGGCTGCCGCGCCTTGCCTGAAGATAGCCAGGTATCAGCGCCCAGAGCGCCCCGAACGCTGCAGCACCCGCACAGGCCGCCAGCAATGCAAGCGACCAGTGAGGCCACGGAATATACAGGCAGACAAGCGCGACACCCAGACCACCCAGAAGCGCCTGTCCTTCGCCACCGATATTGAACAATCGGGCCTGAAATGCCACCGCAACCGCAAGCCCCGTAAACATGAAGTTCGTGGCATAGAAAAGCGTGTAGCCCCAGCCATAACTGGACCCGAACGCGCCATCAACCATCAGCTTCACGGCTTCCCAGGGGCTTTCACCAATGGCCCAGATCAGGATTGCCGACAGGATGAAGGCCAGAAGCACAGAGGTAAGCGGTACAAGAGTGACATCTGCCCAGTTCGGAATCCGTCCTTTCGCGCTCATGCCATTCCCGCCATCAGAAGCCCCAGTTCCTGCGCATTGGTTTTGTCAGGCATCCGTTCGCCCATGATACGGCCATCAAACATCACGAGCACCCGGTCCGACAACGCCAGGATTTCATCAAGCTCGACCGAAACCAGCAGAATGGCAGCGCCTGCATCCCGCAGCCGGATCAGCCGTTGATGGATGAATTCGATCGCGCCGATATCTACCCCGCGTGTGGGCTGACCGACCAGAAGCACATCTGGCCCATGCTCTATCTCGCGTGCCAGCACGATCTTTTGCTGGTTTCCCCCAGAGAAGCCGCTGGCTTTCAATTGCGGGTCTGGCGGACGCACGTCAAAGGCTGCCATCTTGGACTCGGTATCGCGAATGATCGCGGCATTGTCCATTTTCCAGCGCGTCGGATTATAGGCTGGGTCATGATGATAGCCGAGCGCGGTATTCTCCCATGCATGAAAATTCAGCACCAGACCGCGCCGATGCCGGTCTTCGGGCACATGGGCAATGCGTAACGCCCGGCGGGATTGCGCATCTGATCCAGCACCGCTCAGCGGAAGTGGTGCGCCGCGCACCCATGCCTTGCCGTCTGCCGGGCGCAACCCTGCCAGAACTTCCAGCAATTCGGACTGACCATTGCCCGCGACGCCCGCAATGCCCAGGATTTCCCCGGCGCGAATGTTGAAATCCAGTCCCCGCAATCGTTCAACACCCTGAGCGTCAACAAGGCGCAATCCTTCGACGCGCAGTATTTCGTCGCCAGGCGATGCAGGGGGTTTTTCGACGCGCAGCAGAACCTTGCGCCCGACCATCAACTCTGCAAGCTCGGTCGGACTGGTCTGGGATGTGACACGCGTTGCCACCATCTCGCCGCGGCGCATCACACTGACTTCGTCAGTTACATCCATGATTTCCCGCAATTTGTGCGTGATCAGAACGATCGTTTTGCCCTGTTCCTTCAATCCGCGCAAAATGCGGAACAGGTGATCTGCCTCGGAGGGCGTCAAAACACCTGTCGGCTCATCCAGGATCAGGATATCGGCTTCCCGGTAAAGCGCCTTGAGGATTTCCACCCGCTGTTGGTGGCCAACCGACAGATTTTCGATCAGCGCATCCGGATCGACATTCAATTCAAATTCGCGCGCAAGGTCCTTCAAAAGCCCCCGCGCCTTGGCGAGCGAAGGGCGCAACAATCCACCTGCTTCAGCGCCGAGGATGACATTCTCGAGCACGGTGAAATTCTCGACCAGTTTGAAATGCTGGAACACCATGCCAACACCAGCCCGTATCGCTGACAGGCTATCCGGGATTTCGGTGTGATTGCCATTGATCACTATCTCGCCTGAATCGGCGCGATAAAACCCGTAGAGAATTGACATAAGGGTAGACTTCCCCGCGCCATTCTCGCCCACGATCCCGTGGATCGTACCGCGACGCACGCGGATCGAAATATCCTTGTTCGCCTGAACCGGACCGAATGCCTTTGATATCCCGCGCAATTCAATCGCAAACGGAGAAGATGCGGCAGTACCCTGCCGCATCGGTTCTGTTGCAGGATGTGTCATACCTTGATCAGAATGCAGGACATACGCTGTCTTCGCGGTAATCATGCACGCTCAATTCGCCTGCAATAATTGCCGCTTTTGCTGCCTCGACAGCTTCCTGCATCTGATCAGAGATCAGATGGGCGTTATGTTCGTCCAATGCGTAACCGACACCGCCAGCAGCAAGGTTCATCTGGACAACGCCCGTTTCCAGACCGGGGCCATCGGTAAACGCATCATAGACTGCCTGATCGACCAGCTTGAGCATGGAGGTCAGAACCGAACCGGGATGCAGATAGTTCTGGTTCGAGTCCACGCCGATCGAGAACACATCCGAATCCTCGGCGGCCTGAAGCACGCCCAGACCTGTGCCGCCAGCCGCAGCGAAGACCACATCAGAGCCTTGGCTGATCTGCGCGCGTGCAATTTCACCCCCGCGCACCGGGTCATTCCAGGCGGCAGGCGTGTCGCCGGTGTAATTCACGATCACGTTGATATCGGGATTCACTGCCTTGGCACCCTGAGCATAGCCACAAGCAAAAGAGGCGATCAGCGGAATTTCCATCCCACCCACAAAACTGATGGTGCCTGTTTCATTCGCCATCGCGGCCAGCATGCCGACAAGATAGCTGCCCTCATGTTCGGCAAAGATAACCGAACGCACATTGGGCAGATCAACCACAGCGTCGATCAGCACGAAAGATGTGTCAGGGTAATCGGGCGCGACCTCTTCCAATGTGGGGGCGTTCTGAAAGCCCATAACCACAACCGGGTTCGAGCCTGCCTCTGCCAGACGGCGGGCAAACTGAACGCGCTGTGCGGCGGCCTGCATCTCGATCTCACGATAGCTGCCGCCGGTTTCCGCGCGCCAGCGTTCTGCGCCGTTATACGCTGCCTCATTGAAGGATTTGTCAAACTTGCCACCTAGATCGAACATCAAAGCCGGGTCGGCATGGGCCATACTTGCACTCAACGCCAGCAGAGAGGCTGCGCCAGCAAATTTATGGGAACGTGTCATTTTTCTATCTCCTGTTGTGCCCCGGCAAGACTTCACGCCGCCTCTGGGGTTGATTTCACGGTGCAAATACCGCCGCGATTGCTGTTGATTAACGCTGCAATTCCAAATGTGGTCAACACCTAAATCATTCTTGCTGCATCGAGCGATCAAAGCAAGGATCACTCAGCCAATGATTGCGCGAAACACAAGCGCGTCAACATCAGTGTGGCCCTTAATCTGATAGTATGACTTGCGTCTTCCCACTTCGCTGAAGCCGACAGATTGGTAGAGGAGAATCGCAGCATTATTGTCTGCGGCTACTTCCAGAAAGCATTGCACAGCACCGCGGGCTTGCGCTTTTGCAAGCCCCTTGACCAGCACATCCCGCGCCAGCCCCCTGCGACGCGCATCGGGGGCGGTCGCGAGCGTGAGAAGCTCTGCCTCATCTGCGACGACCCGAAACAGGCCAAAAGCCTGCCCCTCGCCGCCCTGTATATGGGACAGCAGAAAACAGTTGGGATCGTTGAGGAATGTTGCAAAATCGCGTGCGGACCAGGGAGGCGGACTTGTAAAGGCCAAGCGATGCAAATGCGCCAGTTCCTCTGGCGTCATGGCAGCACTCTAGGCGGCAGATCGGCCCCCGGCGCAGCATCAGCCGCCCGGATATAAAGCGGTGCGGGGCGCGGTTGCGGCGTGGCGAACTTGCGTGCCGCGACATGTGCGATGGCTTCGGCAAGTGTGTAGCGTGCCTCTAGCACCGGCAAGCCTGTCTCTGCGCCAAAGTCCCCTGCCCCGACGAGCGCAGCGTCCACGGCAAAGGAAAGATCAGCGCGGTCGATCAGAAAAGGGTCCTCAGCCTCAGAATTGAACTTCTGCACATAGATTTCACCACGCCGCGCATCTTCAACAACATAGAGCGGGCGCGGCAGCCCTTCGGCGCGCGCCTCGAATATCGACACACCAATCGCAGGAACGCCCAGCCCCAAGGCCAGCCCCCGCGCAGCGGAAACAGCGATGCGGATGCCTGTGAAATTCCCTGGCCCCACGCCGACTGCCAGCGCATCAAGGTCGTGCCAGTTCTTGCCTGCTTCGGTCAGAATTTCTTCCAGCAACGGGATCAGGCGCTCGGCCTGCCCGCGCGCCATGTCTTCTTGCTTTTGTGCCACGACCTGCCCGCCCGACAGCAAAGCGGCCGCGCAATGCGCGGCCGTTGTGTCAAAGGCCAGAATGCAGGGGTCAGACGGCAACGGGTCGCACCTCTGTCACTTCGGGAATGTAGTGGCGCAACAGGTTCTCGATGCCCATTTTCAGGGTCAAGGTGGACGACGGGCAACCCGCGCAAGCGCCTTTCATATGCAGATAGACAACGCCGCGCTCGAACCCGTGAAAGGTGATATCGCCGCCATCTTGCGCCACGGCAGGGCGCACACGGCTGTCCAGCAATTCCTTGATCTGTCCCACAATCTCGGAATCGGGGCCGTCATGTGCGGCATGGCTGGACGCTGCCTCGCCTTCCATAATTGCCGCACCGGACTGGAAATGCTCCATGATCGCGCCAAGAATTTCGGGCTTCACATGCTGCCACTCCACATCATCTGCCTTGGTGACGGTTATGAAGTCGCTTCCCAGAAACACACCTGTCACGCCAGCCACCTGAAACACGCGCTTGGCAAGCGGCGAGGAAGCGGCTGCATCTACATTCGGGAAATCGGCAGTTCCAAGCCCCAGCACTTCCTGACCGGGCAGGAATTTCAGGGTGGCCGGGTTGGGTGTGGATTCGGTCTGGATGAACATGCGGCAATCCCCTGCTTCCAGGCCCCCATGGTTCCGGGCCTGCGTTGAT
>SLAT01000153.1 GCA_007126715.1 Roseinatronobacter sp. | reverse complement strand
GGTCAGTCTGGATGTGCCCAAGGGCGGCATCACGGCACTTCTGGGGGGCAATGGCGCGGGCAAGTCGACAACGCTCAAGGCCATTTCGAACCTTATCCATTCCGAACGTGGCGAGGTCACCAAGGGCACGATCCTGTATGACGGGCGCAATATGGTGGGTCTTGATCCGGCCGATCTGGTGAAATCCGGTGTCGTTCAGGTCATGGAAGGGCGCCATTGCTTCGAGCATCTGACAGTTGAAGAGAACCTTCTGACAGGGGCATATACGCGCCGCGACGGGCGTGCCGCCGTGGCTGCCGAGCTTGAACTGGTTTACGAATATTTCCCCCGTTTAAAAGAGCGCCGCAAAAGTCAGGCGGGCTATACCTCGGGCGGGGAACAACAGATGACTGCCATCGGCCGCGCCCTGATGTCGCGCCCGTCGATGATCCTGCTGGACGAGCCGTCAATGGGGCTTGCCCCGCAACTGGTTGAACAGATTTTCGAGATTGTGGCCCGTTTGAACCGTGAACAGGGCGTGACCTTCCTGTTGGCCGAACAGAATACGAATGTCGCGCTGCGCTACGCGCATACCGGCTTCATCATGGAAAACGGGCGTATCGTGATGGAGGGCAGCGCGAAGGAATTGCGCGAGAACCCGGATGTCAAGGAATTCTACCTTGGTATGTCCGACAAGGGCCGCAAGAGCTTTCGCGAGGTGCGCTCTTACCGTCGCCGCAAGCGTTGGTTGGCGTAACATGGCCGATGGACAAAACCGCCACAGTTCAGAGGGCAGCAAAATGACCCCGTTCGACATATTGGAAACCCGATCGTCAGAGGACCGCGAAAGGGCGATCGCTCTGGCGTTGCCGCAAGCGATTGCATTCGCCATGCAGGCACCGGGGATGGCAGCGCATCTGGGCCAGATTGATCCTGCTGCGATAACTGACAGCGCGGCGCTGGCAAGATTGCCTGTCTTGCGCAAGTCTGATCTTGTTGCCGCCCAATCCGCGCAGCCTCCCTTTGGCGCGTTGAATGCGACAGCGCTACAGGGTTTCGAACATGTCTTTCAATCGCCCGGCCCGATCTATGAACCGGGGCGCGTCAGTCAAGACTGGTGGCGTTTGGGGCGCTTTTTGCATGCCTCGGGCATCGGCGCGGATGATATCGTGCAGAACTGCTTTTCCTATCATCTGGTGCCGGCGGGCATGATGTTTGAAAATGCCGCCCGCGCGGTGGGCGCAACAGTGCTTCCTGCAGGGACAGGCCAGACGGAATTGCAGGTCATTGCCGCGCGCGACATTGGCACGACTGCCTATGCGGGCACGCCGGATTATCTGAAGATGATCCTTGAGAAAGCCGATGAAATGGGTGTCACATTGGCTTTTTCCAAGGCCGTTGTGGGCGGCGGGGCGCTGTTTCCCAGCTTGCGCAGTTATTATGAGGACCGCGGTATTACGTGCCGGCAATGTTACGCCACTGCTGATCTGGGCAATATCGCTTATGAAACCGATGCGCTTGAGGGCATGGTCGTCGATGAGGGGGTGATCGTCGAGATCGTACGCCCGGGCACAGGCGATCCCGTGCCAGAGGGTGAGGTGGGCGAGGTTATTGTCACATCTTTGAACCCTGATTATCCGCTGATCCGCTTTGCGACGGGCGATCTGAGTGCTGTCTTGCCGGGTCAAAGCCCTTGCGGGCGAACCAATATGCGTATCAAGGGCTGGATGGGCCGCGCGGATCAGACCACCAAGATCAAGGGCATGTTCGTGCGCCCTGAACAGGTGGCAGCACTGGTCGCCCGCCATGATGAGGTGCACCGCGCGCGCGTCATTGCTTCGCGCAGCGGTGAAAAAGACGTGATGACCGTCCAGATCGAGACGCGCGCCGCAAATCCTGCATTGTATGAGGAGACGGTGCTCTCTACTCTCAAGCTCAAGGGGCTGGTCGAACTGGTGCCACCTGGATCATTGCCTAATGACGGGCTGGTGATAGAGGATTTGCGCCGCTACGATTGACCCGTGCTGTAATTCGTCAGCGAGGGATGGAAGATGCGTCGACTTGTGCCGGTTCTGCTTCTTTGGTGTCTTGGGGTGCAAGCCCACGCATCCAATGTCGCCTTTGTTGTCGCCAATCAGGATTACGAAGTGCTTGGGGGCGCGCGCGGCGCTGCTGTTGTTGCAGGCGCGGGGGAAGCGCTGGAAGATATGGGGTTTCATGTCTTTTCGGGGGATGGCCTGAGCACGGAAGAAATACGTGCGCAGCTTTCCGGGATGCATGAGCAGATTCTGCGCGACGGGGCAGAGCGCGTGGTTGTCGTCTTGGCCGGGCATTTCGGCCATTCGCGCAGCGGCGGCTGGTTCATGGGCCGAGAGGCCGAGGCGCAAGGCTTGGCGCTTGCCGACGGGCAGGGGTTGCGGCTGGATATCGTGTTGGAGATTGCCGCTCTGGCAACTGATAGCGCTGTGATCTGGCTGGGCGATAGCGACGGCTCTGTGGCTCTTGGCAATGGGCTGGAGGCGGGTTTGCCGCAAAGGCTGATGGCGCCGCAAGGGGTCGGGATCGTTCGCGGGCGGCCAGATCAGGTGCTGGAGGGGTTGCGCCAAACTCTGCGCCCCGGCACTGCGCTTGCCGCAGTCGTGGACCGCAATCGCAACCTGTCGGGTGAAGGTGCAATCCCGACGCTGGTTCCGTTCCTGCCCGAAGGCTATGCACCGGCTGCGCGCGCGGATCTGCGCGCTTTCTCTGCCGCGCAGGAAGCCGATACCGAGGACGCGTATCAAGCCTATCTCGACACATTTCCGAACGGGCAGAATGCACAGGCCGCCCGCGCCGCACTGGAGCGTATTCGCAACTCACCCGAACGGCTGGAAGAAACCCTGATGTTGACGCGGGGAGAGCGGCGCGCGATCCAGAATGACTTGTCGGTTCTGGGGTATGATACGCGTGGGATAGACGGCATTTTTGGTCCCGGCACTCGCGGGGCAATTGCCAACTGGCAGCGCCAGAATGACCTGTCTGATACCGGCTATCTTACGCAGGACCAGATTTTCCGACTTGCCAGACAGGGAGCAGATCGCACGCTGGAGTTAGAGGCCGAAGAACGCGCGCGCCGTGAAGCCGAGGAACGTAGCGACCGCGAATTCTGGGCAGCAACGGGTGCAGTTGGCGATGAAGCCGGCCTGCGCAGATATCTGGAGCGGCACCCCGACGGGATTTTTGCCGGACTTGCGCAGGATCGGCTTGGACAAATTGCCGCCGAGGCGGAAGAAGCGGCGCGTGGCCGCGATCTGGCTGCATGGCGCCGTGCTCAGGGTCTGGATAATGTCGCAGGCTACGGTGCCTATCTGGATGACTGGCCGGAAGGTGCTTTTGCAGATAATGCGCGCAGCCGGTTGCGCGATTTGCAAAGGGGCTCGTCCGAGGAAGCAGGACCACCCGGACTGGAGCGTGCAGCACTTGCGCGCGCGCGCGCTCAAGAGCAGCAACTTGGACTGGCTGATCCGACAAGATTGCTGATCGAGCAAAGGCTGGCGCGGCTTGGATTTGATCCCGGACCTGTGGACGGTGTATTCGATGACCAGACCCGCGCAGCTATCGCGGGTGCACAGCAACGCTTTGACTTGCAACCGACTGGCTATGTGAACCAGGATTTGCTGACCATGCTTGTCAGCAATCTGTTCAGAGAGTTCTTCCGATAGAGCAGTTGCGCGCAGGCTTTGACTGGCCTATGCGCGCTGCAAAAGCCCTGAACAGCGGAGAATGTAATGCCCCTTGCCGATGACCGATTGATTGTCGCTCTTGATGTGCCCAATGCACTTGCCGGACTGGAACTGGCGCGCACACTTGGCGATGCTGTCTCTTTCTACAAGATCGGGCTGGGAATGCTGACAGGCGGGGGGCTGGCACTCGCCAATGAGTTAAAGCAAGAGCACGGCAAGCGCATCTTTCTTGACATGAAGTTTTTTGACATTGGTGCCACGGTCACGGCTGCTGTGCGCGGGATTGCGCAATATGATCTGGATTTTCTGACAGTTCATGGTGATCCGCATGTGGTGCGCGCCGCAAAGGACGGGGCAGGCGGCTCTGATCTGAAAATCCTTGCGGTCACGGTCCTGACTTCGCTGGACCGCAACGATCTTGACGAAGGTATGATGCGCGCAGGTGATCTTGCAGAGCTGACCTTGGAGCGCGCGGCGCGCGCGCTGGCTGCCGGGGCAGATGGCGTTATTGCCAGCCCTCAGGAGGCGGCCGCAATTCGCGCCCTACCAGAGGCTGCGGGCAAACTGATCGTAACACCCGGCGTGCGCCCTGCTGGTAGTGCTGTCGGCGATCAGAAGCGCATAGCAACGCCCCTAAATGCCCTGAAAGCTGGCGCGGATCATATCGTCGTGGGCCGTCCTGTCTGGCAGGCACCGGACCCGCGAAGCGCAGCGCAGGCCATCTTGCACGAGATCAACCCCGGCAAGGGGTAGATGTCAGTGTTTTGCAGACCAACTGAGAGATGCGCGTTTTCTGGTATATGCTTCAACCAGCATACCTAAAAAGAGCACTGCCAGTCCGAAAAGAACTGGATACACCGCTGATGTGTGCATCGGGTTGTAGTTGATGAACGCGAATCCGCGCGCTTGGTCGATGCAATGAAATAACGGGTTCCACATGAAGTAATGCAGATATGTTTCTGGCAAGGAGTTGGCGAGGAAGAACTTGCCAGAGGCGACCATGTTCATGCGCGCAAATAACTGGGTAAGCAATTTGCTGGCGGCGGGTGCCCAAGGTTTTAGCGCATACAACACAACCCCAATCGCAAGCCCGGCAAACCAGACTGCCAGCAGCATTCCAAAAGCGGCAGCGGGTTGGTAGATTTCGACAGGTGTCCAGATCACATGGTAGAGAAACAGGATCACCACCACAGAAAGCACTTGAATATACAGTTCTGCCAGCGCCGCCCCGCCAATAGAGACGATGGAATTCATTGGCCGGTGTTTCATCATGGTAGAGGTCGGCCCCTCGGCCGCAGAGACAGCGGACAGGACCTTGATATGCGCCATGAACAGGAAAACCCCGCTCATAAGATAGATCAGTGTATCGCCCCGTATTGCGGCGCCCCGCATCCCCGCAAAAACGAAGATCACCATGAACACTGCCACAAGCAAGACGGTCTGGGCGATGTTCAACATCAGACCGACAATCGCATTGCCATGGTTCTTGCGTACATTGCGAACCGCCTGATTGAAGATCAATTCGCATGTGGTGAAAACAAGTGAAAAGGTTGTCTCGCGCCCTGTAGTGCCGTGCATCAACTGCCTTTCACCTTGTTGTACAAATGAAACTGCCTTACTCCGACAAGCGGCGCAAGAATATGTCCGAAAACGGTGGAATGCAAATATTGCTGGTGGCCTGTAGCTTCCGGCGAACAGCATAGAGAGATGATCATTATGGCAAATCTTGATTTTGACAAAATAGAAACACGGATGCGCGAACTGGCTTTGCTCGCTGGTGCCAAGATACTCTCGATTTATGAACAACCTGATTTCAACACACGCTTGAAGGCAGATTCGAGCCCCCTTACCGAAGCGGATGAAGCCGCAGATGCGATTATCTATGCAGGCCTGCAAGCCGCATTTCCCGAAATCCCCGTCGTGACCGAAGAACAGACTGACAGCCACAGCCTTGATGCAGACCTGTTTTTCATTGTGGACCCGCTGGATGGCACCAAGGAATTCGTCCAGCGGCGCGGCGATTTCACGGTCAATATCGCCCTGATTGAAGGTGGTCAGCCTGTGCGCGGTGTAGTTTATGCCCCGGCCAAGCAGCGTATGTTCTTTACGCGCGCAGATGGCAGCGCAGTTGAGGAAGCGGGGCCATTCAGCATCGCGCAACAAGGATCGCTGCACGCGTTGCAAATGCGCAAGCCTGATCTGGGTGCACTGGTTGTTGTCGCATCTAAATCGCATCGCGATCAGGCCACTGACGATTATATCAACCGATACGCAGTGGCCGATCTGCGCTCTGCCGGGTCTTCGTTGAAATTCTGTCTTCTGGCCGCGGGCGAGGCCGATCTTTACCCGCGCCTTGGGCGCACAATGGAATGGGACACAGCAGCAGGCCATGCGATCTTGCAGGCCGTGGGCGGTGAGGTGCTTGATTTCAATACAGGTTTGCCACTGCGATATGGCAAGCCGAATTACGAGAATCCCTTTTTCATAGCACGCCACAGCGAGGTAGATCTGGTGTCAGATAATGAAAACTGACCACTGTCAAACCCATCTTTTCGGCTCAGGGTTGAGTGATGTCCGGGTGATTTCTTAAAATGGCCTCGTTTCACTTCACTTTAACCATAAACGTGCCAAAATTGGACTGTCTTCTGCTTCATGACAGAAATTTACCAATCCTATTTGGAGACGGCCATGAAGCGTAAGGTTACAAAAGCAGTTTTCCCCGTTGCTGGTATGGGCACGCGGTTTCTGCCCGCGACCAAGTCGGTGCCAAAAGAAATCATGACGCTGGTGGATCGCCCTCTGATTCAGTATGCGATTGACGAAGCGCGTGAGGCTGGGATCACTGAATTCATTTTTGTGACCTCGCGCGGCAAAGGTGCCTTGGAAGACTATTTCGACCGCGCACCAGAACTTGAAGCAACGCTTAGGGCCAAGGGCAAGACTGCCCTGCTGGATACCTTGAACAGCACCAATATGGATAGCGGTGCAATTGCTTATGTGCGTCAGCATCAGGCGCTTGGTCTTGGGCATGCGGTGTGGTGTGCGCGGCACCTGATTGGCGATGAACCCTTTGCAGTCTTGCTGCCGGATGACGTTATTGCCGCTGAAAAACCATGCCTGAAGCAGATGGTAGAAGCCTATGAGACGACAGGCGGCAATATGATTGCCGCGATGGAAGTGTCCCCGGAAAAGGCATCGAGCTATGGTATCATGGATGTGCCGCCCTCCATTGGCCGCATTTTGCCAATGCAGGGCATGGTCGAAAAGCCTGCCCCCGGAACTCAGCCATCCAATCTGGCCGCGATAGGACGCTATATTCTTTCGCCAGATGTCATGCGCCATCTCGACGCGATCGAGCCAGGTGTGGGCGGCGAAATCCAGCTGACCGATGCCATCGCGCGCGAAATCGCCGAGAAACAGAATGTTTATGGCTTCCGCTTCGACGGCCAGCGCTATGATTGCGGGTCCAAGGCTGGCTTTTTGCAAGCGACGGTCGCCTTTGGTCTTGCACGCGAAGATCTGGGTGTAGAACTTGCTGATTTTCTGGTCGAAATGGTCGCGCAGCGACGCGCGGCAGAGTAATCCCTCGGGGGTCGGTGATTGCCAGCGCGTGTTGTGCAGGGTATTGCACGCCTGCACTGGCAAGGTTCTTTTCATGGTAGGGGTGGATCAGCGCTGAAATGTTCACGCCCGTACCATATATGCGGGACCGCTGGTTCGCGTTTCGTATGCACTGGAAACGCAGGCGGCTGAGGGCGCGCGCAATTGCGCGCGCGCATCAGTTAAAATGTCTGCAACGCGGGCAGTGGGATAAGAACGCCATCCTTCTGTTCTGCACGATACGCAACGAGGCCGAGCGCATTGACTGGTTCCTGCACCATTATCGCCGTCTTGGAGTGCAGCACTTCATCTTCATCGACAATGGCAGCACTGATGGCACGCGCGAGACATTACTGGCGCAACCTGATGTGACGGTTTACGCGACCGATGCCAGCTACAAGCAGTCTCGCTTCGGGATGGACTGGATCACATGGCTAATGCTGCGGCACGGCAACGGGCATTGGTGTGTTGTCGCAGATGC
>SLAT01000214.1 GCA_007126715.1 Roseinatronobacter sp. | reverse complement strand
TAAAGCTGAACCAGGATGCCACGTCGATGGCGTAGAAAATATTGCCCTCGACACTTAACCCACCAAAGGAAAACCCGGTGCTATGGGCAGGTTCTGCGTCATGTTCATTGGTCAGTTCCAGAAAGCAATTGTCTATGTAATTTCCGCTGAACGTGGTTTTCGTGTTCTTGTTGGTCAGCACCAATCCAGCTTGCCTTATGCCTTGGGACTGCGTGTCGCCTGCGAAAAAATGATTGCCGGAGATGATGTGACCAGACCCGTTCATAACCCCGAAATGCGCCCAGAGGACAACGCGGTTGTTTCGGATCTTGTTGTCATTGCCGTTGGTGTTGAACGCAATAACCGTGCGGTCCTGCGCATCAAGCGGTTGTTGAGAGCTGCGGAACTGGCAATGATCGATCCACATCCCCTGACACCCTTGACCGATGGAGGTGATAGCCCGGTCGCGGGGGCGGTCGAAATCGCAATTCATAAAGCGCATGATCCGCCCGTCTTCGGGCAGCATCACCGCCGAGCAGCGCCCCCGACAGCGGAATTCGATATTATGCACCTCAAAATTGCGTAACCCGGAGAAGCCGGAAAAATCCAGCATGTATTGATAGCGCTCGAAGGTGAATTGCTGCGTGCCAGAACCGCCATGAAGCGCCTGACTGAGCGTGACGCGGTTGGCACCTGTGTTGCGTGCACGCACATAGACCTCGCGCCCCACACCTATGCCACTGACCCGTGATCCGACCGGAACCCCGGCAATATTGCTGATATCGCTTAACCGCGTGGCGCTTGCGATTGTGTAGTTTGCTGTGCGCGTTACGGTCACAGTGTCCCAGTCAGGGCTGTCCACGGCGTCAAGTTGCCCGTTTGCAAGGATTCGCCGCGATGATGTGTTGTCTATACCTGCCAGCGCAAAGACATCGACTGGCGCGGATAGCAGAACCCGCCGCCCCATCAGGTCGAATGTGGTATGCGCATTGGTGTGGAACAAGGCTTGCAAGCCTTTACGAAAGCCAGCTTCGTCATTGCCGAAGGCCGCAGCATAACTGGGAAGTTCGAAATTCCTGTGCAGGATCAGGACCGCGTTTTCTGGCATTGTCAGTGTTCCGCGAAACGTGACAGGCAGGGGAATCGTCAGGTCGGAGCTGATGAAATAGTTGCCTTCCGGCACCAGCAGTGCCCTTGACCCGGCAGCAGCGATTGCAGCGGAAAATGCGGGGCGGTCATCGGTGGCACCATCCCCGATTGCTCCGAAATCGCGCACATCCACAACACCCATAATGTCGGCGATGTAGCCGCTGGTGACATCCTCGATGATGATGTCGTCGATCCGCACGACGCCGCCGGTCGGGCCTGTCAGGTCAAGCCCGAAATGGGCGAATGCGACATTGATCGGCCAGACCATATCGACGCCCGGCCGCGGGCCTGTGCCGACGATGGCCGACACCTCGATAATCTCGCCATATTGCGTCAGGCTTGTAACGGGTCCGGTGGTCGTCAGCCCGCTGACCGCAGAGCCGTTTGAATTGCCTGCCCATGCTGCGACCGAAACATCAGGCATCACCCCGCCCATCGCTTTGATACGCGCGCGGATGCGCAGATAGCGCCCCGGCTGGATCGGCACCTCTCCCATCCAGCGCAAACGGGTCGTTGCAAAGACTTTCTGGATCTCCAGACAGCCGCCGAAATCAGGATCACCGGGCACAAGGACCGCGAAAGCGGCCGTGTCATAGGTGTCGGTCCCTGGACGCCCTGTTGTTTGCGACCAGACGTCAAGTCCGGCAGAAAAGGGCGGTGGCATGATCGCCAGCCCTTGGGTCACGGCCATGTTCATGGTGGAAATCCTCTTGTCATTCGATCCAAGCCAAGCGGATGATCGCAAGCGCGGCCTTGTGGCCGGTGCTGACGGTCAGCCGGATCAGACAAGATTTACAAAACAGCCGTTAAACCCCGATAATCTCAGCGTACGCTGCGCTTACACCCCGAGTTCGGGGGCACGAAGCAACTGGACGCCGTTGATCTGCCAGCCCTGATCTGTCTCGATCATCTGATAGGCAAGCATATGCACCCGACCGGACTGGTCGCGTATCATGACATTCTGCTGGATGCGCCCGTCCATAGGGCGTTGGTCCAGCATCGTCACTTCGGCGGGGCGATGCACCATCGGGTAACCGTCGCGCACCATTTGCCCAAAGCGTTCCGGCGTGCCGAACAGGCGCTTTATGTTGGGGCTGGCATAGCTGAAGGCTGTGTCGAAATCATCGGCCTGAAAGGCCGCGATCTGGTCGGTGATGGTTGTGGCAATCGGGTTGTCCTGCGCATGGGCAGCCATTCCGAGGGACAAGGACAGGGTTAGTGCAAGAAGGGTCTGGCGCATGGTCACATCTCCTTATCGGGATGCTACGCCTGTCTGCTGCGAATGGATCACTCTGGCGCGTGGGCAGGGGCGCAGCCCTCTGCCCATTGGCGCGATGTGTTCAGTCGCCCAAGTCGCCTGCCAGCCCCTTGTCGATAAGTGCGACGGTTTCCGTCACGCCATAAAGCGCGATGAAACTGCCCCAGCGCGGCCCCTGAGACGAGCCGAGCAGCACTTCATAAAGCACCTTGAACCAGTCGCGCAGCGAGTCGAACCCATGCGCTTTGCCGGTGTCGCGCACGATGGTCATAAAGGCTTCGTCATCCAGCTTGTCGAGCGTGTCTGCGTAGGCTGCGGGCACCTGTCCGGTTGCCGCCACTTCGCGCAGCGCGGTTGCGAGGTCTTCCAGCGCGGCGCGTTCGGTCGTGCTGGGCGCGCGGAAAGACAAGGTCGGGGCCACGAAGTCGTGGAAATAGCGCACGGCAAACCCTGCCGCCTGATCCAGATCGGGGTGGGTTTCGGGGGCGGCTTCTGGCGCATATTGACGGATGAAGCCCCAAAGTGCCGCTTTGTCTTGTGCCCGCGCAACCGAGGCGAGGTTAAGCAACAGCGAGAAACTGACCACCATGCCCGATGCTGGTGGCTGGCCGCCGTGAATATGCCAGACCGGGTTTGCGGCCTGCTGGTCGGGCGTCTGGTCGGGATAGGCGCGCAACTGCTGGTGATATTCATCGACCGCTTTCGGGATCACATCCCATGACAGCCGCTTGGCGGTGCGCGGCTTGAGGAACATGTAATAGGACAGCGATTCCGTGCTGGCATAGGTCAGCCATTCGTCAATCGTCAGGCCGTTGCCCTTGGATTTGCTGATCTTCTCGCCGTTTTCATCCAGAAACAGCTCATAAACAAAATGCTCTGGCTTCTTTCCGCCCAGAATTTCGCAAATGCGGTCATAGATCGGCGTATTGGTCGAATGATCCTTGCCATACATTTCGAAATCGACATCGAGTGCGGCCCAACGCGCGCCGAAATCGGGCTTCCATTGCAGTTTTACATTGCCACCTGTCACAGGCAGCGTCCATTCGCGCCCGTCCTCGTCGTCGAAGGTGATGGTGCCATTCTTGCCGTCAACATGCTTCATCGGCACGTATAACACGCGCCCCGTTTCCGGGTGGATGGGCAGGAAAATCGAATAGGTCTGCTGGCGCTCGTCGCGCAAGGATTTCAGCATGACGGCCATCACATCATCATAGCGTTCAGCGGCGCGCAACAGCACCTCGTCGAACTGGCCGGATTTGTAGAATTCGGTGGCGCTGATGAATTCATACTCGAATCCGAACGTGTCCAGAAACCGGCGTAGCATGGCGTTGTTATGGTCGCCAAAGCTGGAATGTGTGCCAAACGGGTCAGGCACCGAGGTCAGGGGCTTTTGCAGATGTTCGCGCAATGCGACGGGGTCGGGCACATTCTCGGGCACTTTGCGCATTCCGTCCAGATCATCCGAGAAACAGATCAAACGGGTCGGAATATCGCTGATCTCGGCAAAGGCGCGGCGGATCATCGTGGTGCGCGCCACCTCGCCAAAGGTGCCGATATGTGGCAGACCAGACGGGCCATAGCCGGTTTCAAAAAGGACATATCCCTTTTCAGGGGGCTTGCCCTTGTAGCGCGCAACCAGTTTTCTAGCCTCTTCAAAGGGCCAGGCTTTGGAATTTTGTGCAGCGTCGCGCATCTGGGACATGGCGTGGTCACTTCTCTGTGGGGGGTAAATATCGACCCCGCTTCCTATTGCCCCTGCGCGTCCGCGTCAATAATCTATGGCGCATTACATTCCAAAGGACAGATCATGCCCCCACAGCCGCACCCGCTTTCCCCGCAAGATAGCCTTGTTGCCGTGATGATCGCGGTTTCTGCGGCCGATCTGCATTTTCACACGGCCGAACTTGTTGCCATTCAGGCATTGGTCAATCATCTGCCTATCTTTGCTGAATACGATGCTGACCGCATCAAGACTGTGGCGCAGACCGTGTTTGATCTGTTCGAGGAAGATGACGGGCTTGACGCGTTATTCGGGTTGATCCGCGAAAGCCTGCCTGAAAAGCTATTTGAAACCGCCTATGCGCTGGCCTGCGATGTGGCCGCCGCTGATGGAAATCTGGCGCAGCAGGAGTTGCGTCTTCTGGAAGAGATCCGTTTCGAGCTGCGGATCGACCGGCTTCACGCTGCCGCAATCGAACGTGGCGCGCGTGCAAGGCATATGAAACTCTGAGCTTAGGGGTCAGTTGAGCCTTGCCAGCCCGACGCTGACGCGCGATAGCAGGGAAAAGGCAACAAGGTCTTATCATGGCGATGTCGTCTGATCTGCAATGGCGCTACTGGGCTGTGGCTGCGCTGGGCTTCGCGGCAGTACTTTGGGTGCTGGGCGATGTGCTTTTGCCCTTTGTGACAGGTGCCGCAATTGCCTATTTCCTCAATCCGCTTGTCACAAAACTGACCCGTGCTGGCTTGCCGCGCGCGCTGGCTGTCTCCGTGCTGATGCTGGCGCTTATCGGTGTTGTCATCTTGGCGGGGCTGTTGGTTATTCCTGCTGTCATTGCGCAAGCGGTGCAATTCACTCAGGCCGCGCCTGACCTGCTGGAGCGGCTTCAGCAATTTCTCAGCGCGCGATTCCCGAACATTCAGGGCGTCGAAGATGCGCTGCAAGGGTCATTGGCCGCGATGGGTGAAACGATAAAAGAGCGTGGCGCGGCGCTGGCGCAGGGCGTGTGGCGCTCTGTCTCAGGGGTGGTCAGCGCGCTGATCTTTCTTGTCATTACACCTGTGGTCGCGTTTTACCTGCTGCTGGACTGGCCGCGTGTCGTCAAGGGCGCGGATGACCTGTTGCCGCGCCAGCATGCACCCGTGATCCGCGATCTTGCGGGCCAGATCGACCGCTCTATCGCAGGGTTCGTGCGTGGGCAGGTGACAGTCTGCCTGATCCTTGCGGCCTATTATGCGACAGCGCTGGGGCTGGTAGGGCTGCAATTCGGGCTGGCGATCGGTGTCGTCGCGGGGCTTATTTCCTTCGTGCCCTATATCGGTGCAATCATCGGTGGCGTGCTGGCGATAGGGATTGCGCTGTGGCAATTCTGGGGCGCACCCGGCAGTATCGGGGCGGTGGTCATCATCTTTGCAATCGGTCAGATTCTGGAGGGTAATATTCTGGTGCCGCGCATCGTAGGCAATTCGGTGCGCCTGCATCCGGTCTGGCTGTTATTCGCAATCTCTGCCTTTGGAATGCTGTTCGGCTTTACCGGCATGTTGATCGCGGTTCCGCTGGCGGCATCTGTAGGGGTGTTGGTGCGGTTTGGATTGTCGCAATATCTTGCCAGCAGCCTGTATCAAGCTGGTGGCCCTGCACCGACCAGTAAAGAAGATGACCGCCTCTGATGCCGCGCCCAACCCAGATACATATGCCGCTTGATCTGCCGGCGCGCCACTCGCGCGACAGTTTCGTGCTTGCCCCGTGCAATGCACATGCGCTGGCGATGCTGGACCAACCCGAATGGCCGGCAGGAAAGCTGGTGCTGTGCGGACCAGAGGGGGCGGGCAAGACGCATCTGCTTCATATTTGGGCAGACAAGGCGGGCGCGCGGCTTCTTATCGGCGATGAACTTGTGCAGGCTGATCTGGCGGCGCTTGCACAGGGCGGGGCGGTTGCCATTGACGATGCCGCCACAGTGGCCCGCACGCCCGAGGCGCAGACCGCGCTGTTTCATCTGCATAACATGCTGGCGGAACGCAATGGGCGGTTGCTGCTGGCCGCGCGTGCGCCGGTGCGCGACTGGGGCATCAGCCTGCCTGATCTCGCCTCTCGTTTGCAGGCCTGCGCGCATGTTAGCCTTGCGCCCCCTGACGACACGCTTCTGGCTGCCGTGCTGACCAAGCTGTTTGCAGACCGTCAGGTGCGTATTCCCGACAATCTTATCCCATTTCTGCTGCCCCGGATGGAGCGTTCGCTTGCAGGTGCGCAGGCAATTGTCTCGCTGCTGGATGCCGAGGCATTGGCGCGGAAAAAACCCATTTCACGCAATCTGGCTGCCGATGTCATGCAATCGTCATTTGATCTCGATTAAATGATCTGCGGGAATTCCGGCTTGTGTCGTATCTGGCGCGCACTTAAGCTGAAATCATCCCTTTTCGATATCGGAGGTTGCCTTGTCGCGCTGGATTTCTGTTCTTGCCTTTTTGGCCTTGCCCGTTCTGGCGCCTTCGGTCTTTGCTTCGGAAATGCGCGAAGTTTCAGGTCAGATAACCGTGCTGGAACGCATGGCCCTGCCCGATGACATGGTGTTGCTGGTTGATATCGTCGATGGGCTGGACACTGCCGTTGCCGTGTCGCGTGAGGTGACCGAGGGCCGTCAAAGCCCGTTCAGCTTCGCCCTTGATGCCCCCGTCGATACGGACCTTGTTTTGCGTGTGGGCTTGCGCGGGCCAGACGATGTTATCTGGCTAAGCGAGCCTGTTGGAATTGCGGCTGGCGCGGATCCGCTTGATCTGGGGGTGCTGCGCGCAATGCGCATCCCGCCGATGGGATTTGCCGCGTTACTGTATTGCGGAAACCAACTGGTCGAGATCGGCTTCATGCCGGAAGCTGTGCGCATTCGGCTGAATGAGCAGATTATCACATTGCAGCCACAGGTTGCGGCCTCTGGCGCTTTATATGCCGATGCAGATAACCCCGCGACCACGATTCACATGAAAGACGCGTCTGCTGTGCTGCGGATCGACGGGTCCGAATTGTCGGAATGTCGCCTGATCCGGCCAGAGCACGATATCACCCAAGGCGTATGGAGCATCAGTTCGATCGAGGACAGGCCCACACTTTTCCCGTCGCGAACGGAATTGGTATTCTACCCTGATGGAAGGATGAGCGCATCGGTCGGATGTAATCGGCTGATTGGCGGGTATCGGCGACATGGCGGGATCTTGTCCTTCGGTCGCCTTGCCAGCACGCGGCTTGCCTGTCCTGAAGGGATGGGCGAACAGGAACAGAAATTCAATGAAGTCCTGCCCCGCGTTGACCAGTTCTTTCTTGACGCAGAAGCTGGCCGACTGACCTTGTATGCTGCGGGCACACCTGTCTTGCGTGCGCGCCGATAACATGCCCAGCCCGAACGGCCCAATCCTTTAACCCGGTGATGAAAACAGCCATGTCCGACAAACGCATCATTGCAATAGCTGACACATTTCAGGCCACGGAACATGACCAGACACCACATGGTGCCTCTGCCGATTTTCTGAATTCGCCTTTTGCAGAACCACTGGATCTACCGGATTTCGACCCGTCCAGCCCGGAACGGTTTTTCAACCGCGAATTGTCATGGTTGGCCTTTAACTGGCGGGTGCTGGAAGAGGCTATGAACCCGCGTGTGCCGCTGCTGGAGCGGGTGCGTTTTCTGTCCATTTCCGCTACCAATCTGGACGAGTTCTATACTGTGCGCGTGGCTGGTCTGCGTGAATTGGCGCGCGCGGGCAATGTGTCGCCCTCTGATGACGGGCGCAGCCCGGCAGAACAGCTTGTCCTGATACATGAAGATGCGCGGCGGCTGATGGATTACCAACAGGAAATCTGGTCGGTCTTGCGTCCGCTTCTGGCAGAGGCGGGCATTGTCATTCTGTCGCATCGTGATCTTACGGAAACCGACCGGGAGTTTCTGAACGCCCATTTTCTGAACAATGTGTTCCCGGTGCTTTCGCCGCTGGCGATTGACCCGGCACACCCCTTTCCGTTCATCCCGAATGCAGGGTTTTCGCTGGCGTTGGAGTTGCAGGACAAGCGCGGGCGCAAGCTGGATGCGCTGGTGCCCATCCCCAGCCAGATTGACCGTTTTGTGCGTGTCGGTTCCAACCCGATCCGGCTGCTGCCGATGGAAGAGCTTATTCTCGCCGAGATGGACAGCCTGTTCCCCGGCTACACCCTTCTGGGGTCGTGCGCGTTTTCGGTGCTGCGTGACAGTGATCTGGAGGTTGAGGAAGAAGCCGAAGACCTTGTGCGCGAATTTGAGGTGGCGCTGAAACGCCGTCGTCGTGGCGAAGTGGTGCGCATGAAGATTTCCGTGGGGGCGCCGCCGGATCTGCGCGATGTGGTGATGGAAGAACTGTGCGTTCCCGAGGCTGACGTGATCGAGGTTGACGGGATCATGGGCATCTCGACCCTCAAGGAACTGGTGCTGGACGAACGCGCTGACCTGCTTTGGCCCAGTTTTACCCCGCGCGTGCCAGAACGCGTGCAGGACCATCATGGCGATATGTTTGCCGCGATCCGCCAGAAGGATATGCTGCTGCACCACCCGTATGAAACTTTTGACATGGTAGTGCGTTTTCTGGAACAGGCCGCGCGCGACCCCGATGTGCTGGCCATTCGCCAGACACTCTACCGTACCTCGCGCGATAGTCCCATTGTGGCGGCACTTTGCGAGGCGGCAGAGGCGGGCAAATCCGTCACCGCGCTGGTCGAGTTGAAGGCGCGCTTTGATGAGGCCGCCAATATCCGCCAATCGCGCAGGCTGGAGCGCGCGGGCGCGCATGTCGTCTACGGGTTTGTGAACTACAAAACCCATGCCAAGATCAGCACGGTTGTTAGGCGTGAAGGCGACCGGCTGGTGACCTATACCCATTGGGGCACAGGCAATTACCATCCCATTACCGCGCGCATCTATACAGACCTGTCGCTGTTCACCTGCGATGCGGCACTCGGGCGCGATGCAACGCGGGTGTTCAATTACCTGTCAGGCTATGCAGAACCGGCCATGCTTGAAAATCTGGCCATTTCACCGCTGACGCTGAAGCCTTCGCTTTTGCAGATGATCGGCGCCGAAGCCGAGGCGGCGCGCAACGGGCGGCCTGCGGAAATCTGGGCCAAGATGAATTCGATCATCGACCCCGATGTGATTGACGCGATTTATGCCGCATCTCAGGCCGGGGTGAAGATCAGCCTCGTCGTGCGCGGAATCTGCGGTATTCGACCCGGTATCAAGGGCCTGTCCGAGAATATCCGCATCAAATCCGTCGTTGGCCGGTTTCTGGAACATTCGCGCATCGTGTGTTTCGGCAATGGTGCATCACTTCCCTCGGATCAGGCGCGCGTGTTCATTTCTTCTGCCGACTGGATGGGGCGCAATCTGGTGCGGCGTGTGGAAACTCTGGTCGAAATCCTGAACCCGACGGTAAAGGCGCAGATCGTGGGGCAGATCATGGCGGCCAATCTGGCAGATGAGGCGCAAAGCTGGATCATCCAGCCCGAAGGCCCGGCCCTGCGCACTTTGCCCGCCAAAGGGGAAGAGCGCCGCTTGTTCAACTGCCACCGCTTTTTCATGGAGAACCCCTCCTTGTCGGGGCGCGGTTCTGCTGGCGCGCATGATGTGCCGGAATTGACCCATACGCATGATTGACTTGGCCGCTTAAATACTGGCCCCAAGGGTAAAATGCGCCATCACGCTACGCTGGCTGGGGCTTCTGCGCGGCAGATCATGCCGAACAGGTCGCGCGGATCGTCCGGGTCGGCGATCATATCGAGGTCTTGAAAGAATCTTGTTCCCTGCAAGCGCCGATGGATGTGGCGCAGGGCGCTGAAATCCTCGATTGCAAACCCGACACTGTCAAATAGCGTGACCTGCGTTGCATCTGTGCGGCCTTGCGTCTGGCCCGTGATGACTTGCCACAACTCTGTCACCGGATGATCCGGGGCAAGCTGCTGGATTTCGCCCTCGATCCGGGTCTGGGGCGGGTATTCGACAAAGATACCCGCGCGCAGCAGAATATCGCGGTGCAACTCTGTCTTGCCGGGGCAGTCGCCGCCGACCGCGTTGATATGGACGCCTCCGCCAACCAGATTATCGGTCAGAATGGTGGCATATTGCTTGTCAGCGGTGCAGGTGGTGATGATCTGTGCCCCAAGGATCGCATCCTCGGCGGTGGTGCAGGACACAACGCGCAGACCCCGCCCGGCCAGATTGGCCGCGCATTTGCGTGTGGCAGACGGGTCGATGTCATAAAGCCGCACCTCTTCAATCCCGCAGACAGCTTTCATTGCCAGTGCCTGAAATTCAGCCTGTGCGCCATTGCCGATCATCGCCATCACACGTGCATCGCGTGGGGCAAGCCATTTCGCGGCCATTGCACTGGTCGCAGCGGTGCGCAGCGCGGTCAGGATCGTCATTTCCGACAACAGCACCGGATAGCCCGTGGCCACATCGGCCAGCACGCCAAATGCGGTGACGGTCTGCAACCCTTGCCGCGTATTCGACGGGTGGCCGTTTACATATTTGAACCCGTATTGCTGCCCGTCCGAGGTGGGCATCAACTCGATCACGCCAATATCCGAATGGCTGGCAACACGCGGGGTCTTGTCGAATTCAGGCCAGCGACGAAAATCGGCCTCAATCGCGTCGGCCAATTCAACCATCATGGGCTCTATGCCAATATGCAGCACAAGCTTCATCATGTTATCGACACTGACAAAGGGCACAAGCGCGTGGCGAGAGGGCAGGGTCATGACGGGTTCCTTCAGGTGAAACTACGGGTGGGACGGTCGAAAACCTTGCGGCCCATCAGGCTGCCCAGCAAATCGACCATAAGCCGCGCGGTGCGGCTGCGTTCATCCAGTGCCGGGTTCAGTTCGACCAGATCGAGCGAGGTCATCAGCCCGGTTTCATGGATCATCTCGCAGACCAGATGCGCCTCGCGGAAGGTTGCGCCGCCGGGGACTGTGGTGCCAACGGCAGGGGCGATTGTGGGGTCCAGAAAATCCACGTCCAGACTGACATGGAGCATACCGTTCGCGGCGTGAACGCGGTTCAAAAATGCGCGCAGGGGGGCGGCAATACCCTGTTCATCCAGTGCGCGCATATCGGTCACGGCGATGTCACATTCTGCAAGCGCATGATGTTCAGCGGGATCGACACTGCGGATGCCGAACAGACAAATCCGTTCCGGCGGGATGGGTGCAGGAAATGGCGGAAAGGGGGCAAATCCGTCGCGCCCGGCTGCATAGGCGACTGGTGTGCCATGCAGGTTGCCGGATTGGGTGCTTTGCGGGGTATGAAAATCGCTATGTGCGTCCAGCCAAAGCAGAAACAGGGGCCGACCGACTGCCGCAGCATGGGCCGCAGCACCCGCGACGGAGCCCAACGCAAGCGCATGATCGCCGCCCAGTATGATGGGCAGCCGCCCGCGGCCCAGTTCGGCGCCGACCGTGTCGCGGATCAGCGCGGTCCAGCCAAGGGTTTCAGGCAATTGATCAAGCGCGGGATTATGCGCTTCGCAACTGGGCAGGGTCTCGGGCAAGGCCAGATCGCCGTGATCCTGTGCCGGATGGCCCAGATCCGACAGCATCTGGTGCAGCCCCGCGACACGATAGGCCGCAGGCCCCATCAGGCAGCCCGGCTGGCGCTGGCCGCTATCCACTGGGGCACCGATGATCGTAGGCGGGTTCATTTTCATCTCCTGTAATTCAGGCAATGTGACGCGCGAAAAGCGAAGCTTTCAACTAGACAATTTGACAATTAGGTAGGTAATATGCCCATATTGATAGATCAGGTAACCAAAATGGACATTACCGACGAGCGATTGATTGCAGAATTGCGGCGCGATGGGCGCGCATCCGTCATGGCACTTGCGGATCGGCTTGGGGTCAGCCGCGCGACAGTGCGCGCGCGGCTTTCGCGACTGCAACAAGAGGGCGAGATTGTGGGTTTCACGGCCATTACGCGTGGCGATGTGGCCGATGCGCCCGTGCGCGGGCTGATGTTGATCGGGATCGAGGGGCGCGGTGCCGAGCGGATCATGGCGCGCCTGTCGGGACTGGCGCAGGTCACGGCGGTGCATTCCACCAATGGCCGCTGGGACCTGATTGTAGAACTATCGGCCCAGTCACTGGCCGA
Organism: Roseinatronobacter sp.; assembly: GCA_007126715.1. Classification (GTDB taxonomy): domain Bacteria; phylum Pseudomonadota; class Alphaproteobacteria; order Rhodobacterales; family Rhodobacteraceae; genus Roseinatronobacter. Next base: position 11,549 of record SLAT01000214.1, on the reverse strand, counting down.
ACTGGACAAGGTGCTCAGCCAGATCCGCGCGCTCGATGGCGTCATGGCTTCTGAAACAAACCTGCTGCTTTCCTCGCGCCGGGCAAGATCGCGATAATCCCAAAATCTTGCCTGAACTTTCTATGCAGCGGCAATTCCGAGCGGCCCATTTCACTGATTTTCGCAGTCGGTTTTGTCAATGGCGCGAACAAGGTTCTATCGCTGTTGCGGCTGTCAGATATCGCGTCCCTCACTTACAGCACGCGTTAGCCGCTCCGAGTATGGAGCGACAGCATTTTCTCGAAAATGCGCATGTTTTTCATAGATATAGATAAGATTTTTCTTCGTGGGACATGCTGGTTTTCTGACCTGAACAGGTGTCGATAGCCAAGCGGCATGTCTATCGACCTTTTCCCCTCTCCCATCGTTTCGTCCCACCGTTTTGGGTTGAATCAAGCGCCCCTCCCCAACCCAGAGGAATCTGGGCGGCGGGAACATTGCGTCACCAACTTGGTTAGTAGCCGGATTTGGGGGGAGAAACTCAATGGGAAATATCGTTACGAAATCGGAACTTCACGTCGACTTACCTGAGGGTGACGGCCATGAAACACTCTAACGCAATTGCGCTGTGGAAGAAGAACATTCCCGCATTGTTTTTACTGGTAGGCTCTACAGCGCTGCCGGGGATCGCGGCGGCGCATGGAAACAGCTATCCCGTCTGCCCGACAGACGCCATTCCCAACAAGGAGATGTGCGCGCTTGGGTGGCCGGACCTTCATCCTGATCCTGCCTTTGACCAGAAATATCATTTCTCGATCAGTGCCGATGGCAGCACCATTATCGGCAAGGTGGATTTCAACCGCGACGGCACCTTTCGCGCATTTCGCTGGACCAATAGTGGCGTCGGCATGATGGATCTGGGGACGTTGAACAAGGATAACCTCGGTCGTGCCGATGCGGTCGCGGTGAGCGCGGACGGGTCTGTTATCGTTGGGCAGGCGGACACGGATGACTTGCATGTAGGCCGCGCGTTTCGCTGGATGAATGACGGCAAAGGCATGCTTGATCTTGGTTCTCTGAAGGGTGAGGGCACGGGTTGGAGCTGGGCATCGTCCGTCAGCGCCGATGGATCCGTCATCGCGGGACAGGCCGAAACAAACGACCACAGCTCACGCGCCTTTCGCTGGACGTTTGATGCGGGCATGCAAGATCTGGGCACATTGCGCGCCAGTAACTCGGGCTGGAGCAATGCTGTGGCTGTCAGCGCCGATGGGTCAACGATCATTGGTCAGGCGAATACGGATAATCCCGGAAATCGTGCGTTTCGCTGGACAGAGGCCAAGGGCATGCAGGATCTGGGCACATTGCGCACCAGTGGCTCGGGCCATAGCTACGCCTTCGGGGTCAGCGCCGATGGCGCGGTGGTTGTCGGACAGTCGGATGCCGATGGCGGCCATCAACGCGCTTTCCGCTGGATGGATGACGGAGCAGGTATGCTTGACCTCGGGTCGTTGCAGGGGCCGGATACCGGGTGGAGCTGGGCAGCCGGGGTCAGTGCGGATGGGACCGTGATTGCGGGCCATTCCTCTGCCGATGACAGCACAGGCCGTGCGTTTCGCTGGACGTTTGATACGGGAATGATGGATCTGGGCACGTTGCGCGATGGCAATCTGGGCGGCAGCAACGCACAGGCGATCAGCGCGGATGGAAGGGTCATCGTTGGTCGGGCCGATACGGATGACCACAGTGAACGGGCATTCCGCTGGAGCGATGATGGCAAAGGCATGATCGATCTGGGCACGCTGCGTGCGGATAATCTGGGCTGGAGTTACGCAAGCGCGGTCAGTGCAGATGGCTCCGTGATCACGGGGCTGGCCGAGGCAGAAAGCCATCCCTCCGGCGCTGGCGAGGATGGGCCCACCTTTACCAGCCGCGCCTTTATCTGGCGCAGTGGTGTGATGCTTGACCATCTCAATACGGCATCCTCTGTTTTCAATACTGCGCAGGCATTGGCGGCATTTAGCGCGAATTACAGTCAAATGGCTGAATGGCTGATCGGTGATGAACTGGCTATCGAGGGGCCAGGCGTAAGCCCGCGAGGCCCTGTTATCTCGACCCAAGGCGGGGGGCTTGTTGCGCAACCGCGCATGGCCCTGCGCTTTGGTGGGTCGTTGCGTCACACCAGCGATGTTGTCACAACGGCTGGCGCGGATATGTCGGTGGCTGTCTATATGGGTGGCGGTTATACGCTGGGCGGCTTTCTGGACCTTTCCCGCGAAACCAACACACGCAGCCCCGTATCGCTTAAGGGCACCTATCTGACTGCCGGCAGCTGGCTGCGCTACCGTGAGAATATTGACCGCACGGGTCTGACATGGCGGATCGCTGCGAGCGCTGGAACGGGCCGCTTTGATGTGACGCGCCTGGACGACTTGCCCGGCACCGAGCGCGGCGACGGGCGCACACGGATACGCAACGCGGCAATGAGCGCGGAGCTGGGCTACGGGTTTGCGCTGGGCAATGGTGTGGCGGTCCCGTTCGCGCGCCTGACCGGCATACGCACAACACGCTCTGCCTATCAAGAGTCGGGCACAGCGGCTTTCCCGCTCAGCTTCGATTCTTATCGCGAAACGGCGGTGGTTTTGACGGTCGGGGCCGACATGCGCTTTGCGGTGTCTGACCGCTCCAGCCTTGAGCTGGGGCTTGGTGTAAGCCACGATCTGCGCCGCTCTATCGGGAACATTACCGGGACAAGCGACATTGTGGGGCTGGAATCGTTCTCCATCTCCGGGCCTTCGCTGGTCAATCGCACGCGGGGTTATGCGACAATGGGATATGTGCACGGCTTGGCAGGGGGCGGCGCAATACGGGCGGACCTGTCTATTGCGCAATCGCCCTGGTCCAAGAAGCCCAAACTGGGCATGCGGCTGGGATATGAGATGCGCTTTTGATCGGGGAGATTTTCATCACTATCCACAAAGCGCGTCGGCGACGATTTCTGGTGCGTCAAAGACGGCACACAGGCTAAGCCGTCGCGGATATCGGGGGTGAAGGCCAACAGATCACCCCCGATAATCTGAAGGGATGGAACGACTACGCCGGATCTCGCTGATACCGTCAGGAGGGACGTAAGAAATCCTGCACTATCGCATTAAACAGCTTCGGTTTTTCCATATGCGCTGCATGGCTTGCTCCGGCAATGACGCTTAGTTCTGCACCGGGAATTCCATTCCATAACGCGCTGATCTGGGGCCAGCGGTATGAGCGGTCCTGATCGCCCCACAGGATGCGGCACCGCATCGAGAGCTGTGTCAAGGCGGCCCGACCATCCCAGTCGCGCATCGCGATCAGCGCGTTATGCGCGGCTGTTGGGTGGGCCATGCGCGCAAACCCTCTGGTCGGCAGGTAGCCCGGCGCGGCGGCGCCATCGCGAAACCATGTTGCGCTGATCCGGTCGGCGGTCGCCACGACCCCATCGGCTTCAAGCCGTGCCATTGACGTCTCTATGGGTTCGAACCTGTCTGGCATCAGCCCCAAAGGCCCCGTGCCATAGAGCAGCAGCGCATCAATGCGGTCCATATGGCGCGCGGCGATTTCCTGCACGATCATACCGCCCATGCTATGCCCCATCAGGACGAAATTACCGACCCCAAGCCCGTCGACGCACGCCATGACCGCCGAGGCAAAATCCGCGATGCGTGTGGGGCCGGGATGGGCGGTTGCCTGTCCAAATCCGGGCAGGTCGGGGGCAATTACATCATGTGTTCTGGCGAATGCGGCAAGCTGATCTTGCCACTGTGCGCTTGCCCCGAGATAGCCATGGACCAAGACAAGCGGTGTTCCGGCGCCGGCGCGCAGATAGGGTAGGTTCATCGCTCAGCGTACCTGTTGGGGCAGCCACAGTGCCGCCTGAGGGAACACGATCATCACCCCCACAAGAATGATCAGCGCGCCGATAAACGGAAGCGAGCCAACGATTACATCTGGCACGGACACCTTGCCCCTGCTGATTCCGGAAATAACATACAGGTTCAAGCCGACAGGCGGCGTGAGGACGGCAATCTCCATTGTTATTGTATAGATAATTCCGAACCAGATCAGATCGAAACCTGCGGCAAGAATAAGCGGAATGATGACAGGCAGCGTGATGAAGGTCATCGAGACCGGTTCCAGGAACATACCAAGCGCGATATAGAACAGGATCACCAGCGCCAGCACCATATAGGGTGACAGTTCGAATGTCAGAAACAGCGCGGTGAATTGCTGCGGAACGCGGTAGTAGTTCAGCACGAATCCGAACAGCACGCCCGCCGATAGCAGCAGGCCAAGATATCCCATCGTGCGCATGGTTGCCATCAGTGCCTCGACGAACCCCCGCCAACGCAAGCCACCTACACCAACGGCCAGTGCGACAGTGACCAGCGCGGCAATGGCGGCGGCTTCGGTCGGGGTGGCAATGCCGCCATAGATCGACACGGTAATCACGCCACCAATGACGATGATCGGACCCAGCGAGACAGCAATCTGAAGCAGTCGCAAACGTGGGCCCGTGTCGCGGTCGGGCACATGCGACGGGTGCAGGCGCGCCCAGATCAGAACCACGATCACGAAAAGCGACGCCAGCATCAAGCCCGGTATGACACCGGCCATGAAAAGCTGCCCAATGGACTGGTCTGTCACGATGCCGTAAAACAGCAGGATCAGACTGGGGGGCAACAGCACGGACAGCGTGCCGCCTGCCGCCAGAACACCACTGGCCAGCCTTCGATCATAGCCCAGCCGCAGCATTTCAGGAAGTGCCACGCCGCCGATTGTCAGCGAGCCGACCATGGATGACCCGGACACGGCCCCGAACCCCGCGCAGGCCCCGATCGACCCATAAGCCGCCGACCCCCTGATCGGCACGCCGCGATGCAAGAACATGTACAGGTTTGCCCCGATATTGGAGCGGCTGATCAATTCGCCCAGAAACACGAACAGCGGCACTGCAAGCAGGATATAGTTGATCCAGACACCCCACAGCTTCAATTGCGCCGAAACAAGCGAGGTGTTGAAGGTCTGGATCTGCCATAGGAAGGGCAGGGATGCCGCGGCCAGTGCAAAGGGGATCGGCAATCCGAGTGCAATCAGCAGGATCAACAGGCCCATCAGGCCAAGAGCGACCTCATACCATTCCATCATCTGCTTCCTTTAGTGGGGCGGGGGGCGGTCGCAGGGCAATCTGCAACAGGCGTAGGGTGGCATAGATGGTAAAAACAATCAGCGACGCCGCCGCGACCCCCCAGAACAAATAGCGCGGCCAGTTCAATATCTCGGACGAGGAGCCAGAGTTGAAAGCGCGCAATGTGGCGTTGGTCGTGGTGATCGAGAAGAAGACGCCGATCAGAAGCATGATCAGCCCGTTGAACAGCAAAACGAGTTTTTGCAGTCCTGGCTTGAATGTGTCGGTCAGCAGCGTGACGCGGGGATAGGAATCTTCGCGCATGGCATAGGCCAGCCCCAGCAGTGCGACCGGAAACAGCAGCAAAGCCGTCGCCTCGGTCACCATGCGGTCGGGGCGGCCGATGGCATAGCGCATGAATACACCGTAGCTGATCCAGACCATCTGGACGACGATGATCAGCGACCCGATTGCGGCCAGCCCCACGACCAGCCATTCAACAGTTTTCGCCGCTCTATCAATAAGTTTGAGCATGAGAACCTCTGCGCTGGTTTGGGGGCTGGCCGTTATCTCGATTATGCCTCAGAGTTGATGTTGCGCAAACAGTGCCCGGATCTGTTCGGCCAGTTCCGGTCCGCAAGCGTTATCCACTTCTTCGGTCCATTGTGCCGCTATTTCGGATATCATCGCATTGCGCTCTTGCGTCGAGATCGAGACCGCCGCGCCGCCGCCCTTCATGACCGCATTTCCTACCTGGCCATCGATCCAGTCTTCATACAGGGGCTGCAACCAGGCTTCGGTTTCGGCCCCTGCTTCCAGAAGCGCAGTCTGATCTTCTTCCGACAGACTGTTGAACCGGTCAAGGTTCATCATGTACTGGATATTCCCGTAGAACAGGCTCGCATTCACCATATAAGGCATAACATTCCACAGCTGCCATGAACTGTAGGTCGCCACACCCATATTGATGCCGTTGACCACACCGCGTTCGGCAGACTGGAACACCTCGCCCGGTGCAATGAAGACGGGTTGACCGCCCCATGTCTCGATCATCATGCTGACCAGCGGGCCGATGGAGCGCACAAGCATTCCGTCAAGATTGCTCAGGCTGTCGATCGGGCCTTGAAACCACCATTCCTGATCGTAGGAGTAATTCGAGTTGATGATCGGGATCAGACCGACTTCGGCGGCTTCTGGCGCGATCAAATCTGCATAGGCGGCGTCAAGTCCGACCTGATCTTCCAGATCAATTGCGGCCGGATAAAGTGACGTCACACGGTAGCAGGGCAGACGCGTATCTGCCGAAATCCAGCTTATGTCCGCCACACCGCCCTGAAGGGCATCGACACCATCCGACCAGCCATGCAAGGTTGAAGAGGGGAAGATATCGACCGTGATGCGACTTTCGGTCTTTTCGGACACAAGTTCTGCGAATTTGGCAAAGCCCTGATAGCGGATGTCCGTTTCGTTGACATAGGTTGAGAGGCGGATTGTTTCAGCCTGCGCAGTGCTGGCCAGAAGCGCGCCCATCAGAGAATATGCAAGCAGCTTTGTCTGTGTCGACATGTCGATCTCCGTTGTTGAACATGTAAGTGCCGGGCCGCTCAAGCAGCCTTCTGGTTGTTGAACAGATGCCCATAGGCGAATAGCGCCACGGACCCGCCTGTGTGCAAGAACACCACGCGATCGGTTTTCTTGAATGCGCCCGCGCGGATCATTGCGACCAGCCCGGCAAAGCCCTTGCCCGAATATACCGGGTCCAGCAGTATCCCTTCCAGCCGCGCCAGCAACAGCATGGCCTCAACCATCTCGTCGGTTGGTTGTCCGTAACCCGGCCCAACCTGTTCGTCATAGGCAATGACCATCTCGCGCGGCAGCGTGCCGCGCGCGCCGATCAACTCTGCCGTGCGCACTGCCAGTGCATGTACGTTATCGGTCTGCTTTTCTTTCGGGGCGCGCACGGAATACCCTGTCACGGGAATCGGCGCATTCAGGGCAAAAAGCCCCGCCAAAAGCCCCGCCTGCGTGCCCGCGCTACCGGTCGCATGAACGATATGGTCAATCCTCAGGTCAGCGGCATCTGCCTGGCTTACCAGTTCTTCCGCGCAGGCGGCATATCCCAAAGCACCTACCGGATTTGACCCGCCACCAGGGATTACATAAGGCTTGCGCCCCTGTTCGCGCAGCGTTTCAGCCAGCGCCTCGGCCTCGGCATTCATGTCCAGCCCTTCAGGGCGGAAATCGAAACTGCATTCCATCATCACATCAAGCAACACGTTTCCGGCCGCTTCATAATCGGCACCCTGATTTGTCACCCGTCGCTCCAGCAGGGCGTGACATTGCAGCCCGGCACGGCAGGCCGCAGCGGCTGTCTGGCGAACATGGTTCGATTGGGTGGCGCCCTGCGTGACAAGTGTGTCCGCGCCTTTGGCCAGCGCATCCGCCACAAGAAACTCCAGCTTGCGGGTCTTGTTCCCGCCAGACGCAAGTCCTGTGCAGTCATCGCGTTTGATCCAGATTTCCGGCCCGCCAAGTGCCTCAGTCAGCCGATCAAGGCGTTCCAGTGGGGTTGGGAAATGACCAAGCTTGTATCTTGGAAACCGCGCGAGATGCATGATGTCGTTCCTATTCCGCTTCTGATAACATGTAAAACACCGATTTTATGGCTATTCAAATGCCAATATCTTGCATTAATATGCACAAAACGCATGTTGGGGGTGAAATGCGACTAGAATGGATAGATGATATCCTTGCTGTGGCAGAGCATGGTTCGTTTCAGGCTGCCTGCGAAAAACGAAATGTCTCGCAGCCCGCTTTCTCGCGCCGGATCCGCCAGATAGAACTGGCGCTGGGTGTGGCGCTGTTTGACAGGTCTGCGCGGCCAGCGCGGTTGTCGGCGCATGTCAACGATCAGCTAGATCGTATGCGCGACCTGTCTGCCGGGCTTCGAGAGTTGACCGGGGCCTTGCGCGATACCGAAGGGACGCGCCGCCGGCGGATTGTAATTGCTTCGCAACATGCCATCGCGGCCACCTCGACCCCCGAGATCATCGGGCGCTTTGCCGATCTGGATATTGATACGCGTCTGCGTTCGGCCAATCGCGATGACTGTCTGGCCCAGATCATGACGCGACGCGCTGACATTGCCTTCATCCACGACGTTGCGGGTGGTCAGGAAATCCCCGGTTCTGACTTTCTCGAAATTATCCAGATCGGGACAGAAGCTTTGATTCCCGTCTATGCAAGCGACCACCTTCAGGCGCTTAACCAATCTTATGAACATGGCGAGTTGCCTGTTATCGCCTATCCGGCCGATGTCTTTCTGGGTCAGGTGCAACGCAGGGTGATTTTTCCGCGGCTTACGCGTGTTGGTCGCGTCCGTCCTCGACTTGAAACCGCGCTGACGCTTGCCGCCTTGGAATTTGCACGAACGGGTTTCGCCGTCGCCTGGATACCAGAACCGCTTGCGAGAGAGGATGTCGCGGGCGGTCGGCTGATTGATCTGAGCACGACACTGCCATCAATCACGATGACGCTGATTGCTGCCCGCCTGAACGACGCGGTGACCCCGCTGGTAGGGGATGTCTGGGAACGCATCCGTGACCTTGCGCAAGACGCGTAAACCTTCGCCGCATTGTCGGGGCTTGCACATTGAAACTGTAAAGCACAAACCGGATTTCCGTCAGTCAGGTGGCACTTCGAAAGTTTGAATCGGCTGATGGAATATTCACCAGATCTGACCAATTTCAGCGCCGTTTCGGCCGCGCAATAAAAAAACCTTGCCTAAGCATACCTGTTTGTGGAACTTAGTAATTACTGCCGGGCAATTCGCGTTTTTATAATTGCAGCAGCGGTGTTGTGTATCCAACCTTTTATAAAATCTGTCGCCACTTAGCATCGAGGTTTTTTATATGTGTGTTGTATGTTCGGACCCGGAAACAGCACGCGCGGCAGGGATTGACCCTTGCCTGTGTGGCGCCCCCCAAACCATTGCGGCATATGCCCGGATCGAGGCCGATATTTCGCGCCGCCAGATGATCGGTGGAATGGCCGCGGTGGTCGGCATGTTCGCGGGATTTGGGCTTGCACCGACAGAATTGCGCGCACAGTCTGCGGGCCGCCCTAAATTGTTGACCAATCTGCGGTTCTTCGACGGCGTCACCTTGTCGATGCAGGAAGGGCGCAACATCCTGATCAGCGGTAACCGGATTGCAGGCTTGCTTGGGCTGGACGATGTACCAGAAGATGCCGAGATCATTGACTGCGGTGGGAAATCCGTCATTCCGGGGCTGATTGACGCGCATTGGCATTCCACCCTTGTAGCCGTGTCGCAACTGGCAGCGATGACACAGGATGTAGGTTTCATTCACCTTATGGCCGGGCGCGAGGCGGGCGCAACGCTTCAACGTGGCTTTACCACAGTGCGCGATGTGGGCGGTCCGGCTTTTGGGTTGCAGATGGCGATTGATCGCGGTGCGGTGGCAGGGCCTCGGATATTTCCCTCGGGGGCGATGATTTCGCAAACTTCGGGGCATGGTGATTTCCGCCTGCGGTCTGAATTGCCGCGCTTTCCCGATACGCCGCCCAGCAATATAGAGCGTCAGGGCGTTGCGCTGATTGCCGATGGCGCCGACATGGTGCTGCGCGCCACGCGCGAGCAGTTGATGAAGGGCGCAAGCCAGATCAAGATCATGGCGGGTGGTGGGGTCGCATCGCTGTATGATCCGTTGGATGCCATTCAATATACGGAGCGCGAGATGCGCGCAGCGGTAGAGGCCGCAGAAGATTGGGGCACCTATGTCTGCGCTCATGTCTACACGCCCGGCGGTATTCGGCGCGCAGTGGCGGCTGGTGTGAAATCCATCGAGCATGGGCAACTTGCTGATGATGAAACCGTGCAAATGATGGCAGGCGAGGGGGTGTGGTGGTCAATCCAGCCCTTCCTCGCGGATGAGGATTCGAACCCTTATTCCGACCCCGCGCAGCAGGCCAAGCAGCTAGAGGTCGCCGAAGGAACCGTCCGCGCGTTTGATCTGGCGAAAACGCATGATGTGCCGCTGGCCTTTGGCACCGATATTCTGTTCAACCCGGCGGGCACGTCCAGTCAGGGGCGGCAACTGGCTAAATTCGCGCGCTTCATGTCCCCGCTAGAGGCGCTGAACAAGGCCACTGGCGCTGCCGGGCAGTTGCTGGCCCTGTCCGGCGCGCGCGCGCCCTATGATGGCGCGTTGGGTGTGATCGCAGAAGGCGCGCTGGCTGATTTGCTGGTGGTCGATGCTGACCCCGAGGCTGGGCTGGACTGGCTGGATGATCCGCAGGGCCGGATCAACCTGATCATGAAAGATGGCCGTATTGTCAAAGATGCACTTTAAATCAGGACAGGACAGATGATGAAGATGCGCAAATTAAAGATGCTTTTCGCAGCAGCATTCGGCTTGACCTCTCTGGTAGGAGCGGCGCAGGCACAAACCAGCACTGACACGGTATACCAGATCACGCCCTATGTCTGGGCGACCGGCATTGGCGGGGATATCAGGCCACGCTCGGGCGCTGAAACCGTTTCAATCAGCAAATCCTTTTCCGACCTCATCAAGGATCTGGACGCAGGTTTCTTCATCTCTGCCTATGCGCGGCATGGCAATCTGGTCTTCATGGGCGATCTCAGCACCTCGTCCTCGTCGCGTGAGGGCAAGGTGCCTCCCGGAATCGACGCAACTGGAAAGCTGCGCCAGACTTCGATTACCGCGCTGGCAGGATACCGGGTGGCGCAAACCCCGGATGCGACATTTGATATCTTGGGCGGTGCGCGGCATTGGCGTGTGAAGGGCGAGGTTGATGTGCCGGGGTTCGGTTCCATATCCCGCAGCGTCAATTTCACCGACCCGATCATTGCAGCACGGGCCAATTTCCAGATCGCGCCGGGTTGGTCCAGCTTGCTTTATGCAGATGTGGGCGGGTTTGGCGTCGGCTCGCGGGTTACGGCGCAATTGCTGGGCACAGTGAATTACCAGTTACGCGAGAATGCGTTCCTCTCTGTCGGCTATCGGCACCTGCATGTCGATTATCGCCGCGGCGGCACACGGTTTGACATGCGCATGAGCGGCCCGATTATCGGGGCGACTTTCCGCTTCTAAGAATTGCGGGAAAGCCATCCACCATGTAGTATTGTTATATCATAACATCTAGGAGGACGTGCTGTGCGCTTTTTTAGCAGATATGTACCAACATTCCTATGTGCCGCTGCCCTGTTTGCCAGTGATATTGCCGAGGCTTGTACCCGCGCCGTTTATCTTGGCCCGGATGATCGTATCCTGACAGGGCGCAGCATGGACTGGAAACTACCGATGGTCAGCAATCTGTGGGCCATGCCGCGCGGGGTTGCGCGGCATGGAGCGGCGGGCGAACGTTC
>SLAT01000202.1 GCA_007126715.1 Roseinatronobacter sp. | reverse complement strand
GTAATGCACATCCAGATATGAGGTGAAGTCTACCCGCCCGACGGCATAGGCAATCACCCCAAGCGTGCCCGCCGCGATCATCACCGGCATGATCGCCAGACCATCCAGACCATCGGTCAGATTCACGGCATTGGCGGCCCCAAGTATGACAAAGGCGGCGAAAGGCACGAAAAACCAGCCCATATTGATCAGAACTTCCTTGAAAACCGGCACGGCAAGTTGGCCAGTCAACTCTGTCGGGTGCAGATACATGGCCGCCATCGCCGCCGCGATCCCGATCGTGGTGCCCATCAGCAGCCTGACTTTTGCGGGTACACCTTTGACATTGCCCTTTGACACTTTGGCAAGATCATCTGCAAACCCGATCAGCCCGAACCCGACCGTGACCAGCAACACGATCCAGACATACCCATTGTCCAGCCGCGCCCAGAGCAGCGTCGACAAGGTCAGCGCTGAAAGGATCAGCAGGCCGCCCATTGTGGGCGTGCCTGTCTTGGTCAGCAGATGGCTTTCGGGTCCGTCTTCGCGGATGGGCTGGCCATTGCTCTGGCGGCGGCGCAACATGTTGATTAGAGGCTTGCCGAAGATGAAGCCGAACACCAAGGCTGTGAGAAAAGCCGCACCAGCCCGGAAGGTGATATACCGAAACAGGTTGAAGCCCGGAACAGTATCAGCAAACTCGGTTAACCAGAATAACATGTTTTAATTTTCCTTTGCGTTGCGCATCTTCACATCAAGATTGCGCAGACTGTCCACAACCCGCGACACGAAGCTGGATTTGGACCCTTTCACCAAAACAATATCCCCCGGAGCGACCAGCAGATGGGCGATCCGCGCCAGGTCGTCGGCTTGCGTCACCAGCCGCCCGCGTTTGCGTTGTGGCAGACTTGCGTGAAGCGACGCCATGCGTGGCCCGACACAATGCACCAGATCGACATGGCTCATGGCGGGCAGGTTCCCAATAGCCTTGTGAAGGGCGGTTTCCTGCGGTCCCAGTTCGAGCATATCGCCCAAGATCGCGATCCGGCGCCCCGCCTGCCCCGATTGCGCGCGCGCCGGTTTCAATGACGCCAGCAGGTCCAGCGCAGCTTCGACAGAGGCGGGATTGGCATTGAACGCGTCATCGATCAGGATGAAATGCAACTGTTCGACCGCGTCCAGCGTAATGGTTTCGCGCAGGCCACGTCCAGAGGGTGGCTGCCATCGACCCAGCGCCATTGCCGCGCGCACCAGATCAAGCCCAAGCGCCTGAGCAACCGCCAGACAGCCCAGCGCGTTCATACCGAAATGCGCGCCGGAATTGGTCAGACGGACAGCCAGTCGCGTTTCACCGATCAGAGCACGCATGACAAGGGCCGTCTCGGTCTGGGTCATGTCATGCATGCGAACCAGATCAGAACCCGCCCCGAACGGGTAAAGTTGCGCGCCTGCCTGTTGCGCCGCAGTCTCGAGGAGGGGGCTGGTTGGCAAATCGCAGGGATATACAGCATGAGAGCCGGGCTTCAGCCCCTTGAAAATACTCGCTTTCTCATGGGCAATTCCATCAAGGTCGTCAAAGGCTTCCAGATGTGCGGCGGCAATTGTGGTGATCATGGCAAGATGCGGCTGTGCAAGGCGTGCAAGTGGCTCTATCTCGCACGGGTGGTTCATGCCAATTTCGATCACGGCGAAATCCGCCGCCGGGTCCAGCCGCGCCAAAGTGATTGGCACACCCCAGTGATTGTTGAAACTTGCCTCAGCCGCATGTGTCTGGCCGAAATCGGACAGCATCTCGCGCAGCATTTCCTTGGTCGAGGTCTTGCCTGCGGACCCCGTCACTGCGATCACACGCGCCTTTGCACGCGCCCGCCCCGCAGCCCCAAGGGCCGTCAGCGCGGCCATGACATCCGGCACGATCAGAAGCGGTGCATCCGCTGGCACGCCTTCGGGATGATGAGAGACTATCGCAGCAGCGGCCCCTTTTTCAAAGGCTTGCGCAACAAATTCATGCCCGTCCCGCGCCGCACTCAGGGCGATGAACAGATCGCCCGGTTGCAGGCTGCGCGTATCGATCGAGATGCCGCTTGCCTGCCAGTCCGATGTCCCGCGACCGCCCGTTGCCTGTGCTGCGTCCTGTGCAGTCCATAAGGTCATGCGCGGGCCTCCAGCGCGGCGATGGCCACCGAGGCCTGCTCGACATCATCAAAAGGATAGACCGTATCACCGACGATCTGTCCGGTTTCATGGCCTTTGCCAGCAATCAAAAGCGCATCTCCCGGCCCCAAAGCATCCACAGCGCGCAAGATCGCCTCTGCCCGGTCGCCGACTTCATTCGCTTCGGGACAGGCCAGAAGGATTTCATTGCGAATGACAGCAGGATCTTCGGAGCGCGGGTTGTCATCGGTCACATAGACCACATCGGCATTTTCTGCCGCCGCCTTGCCCATCAAAGGGCGCTTTGTCCGGTCGCGATCGCCGCCTGCGCCAAAGACAACAAGAAGTCGGCCCATGACATGCGGACGCAGAGCTTGAAGAGCGACCTCCAACGCAGCAGGCGTATGGGCATAATCCACAAAGACAGGGGCGCTATTGGCGCGGGTGCCGGCAAGCTGCATGCGTCCGCGCACACCTTCCAGCCGCGACAGGCGCATCGCGACCTCTCGCATATCGGCACCACAGGCCAGCACCAGCCCGACAGCGGCCAGAACGTTCTCGGCCTGAAACCCTCCGATCAGTGGAAGATGCTCTTGATACACGCGCCCATCATATGAAAAGCGCAAGACCTGCCCCGCCGCGTCAAAGCGCTGCCCCAGAATACGGATATCTGCGTCTTCGTCATGGCCAATCGTCAGTGTGCTCTGGCCGCGCATCTCTGCGATTTCCAGAAATGACGCCCCGAACGGGTCATCCGTGTTAATCACCGCCACCCCGTCATCAGGCAGCACACGGTCAAAAAGCTGCGCTTTCGCAGCCTGATATGCTGCCATCGTGGCGTGATAATCCAGATGGTCCTGTGTCAGGTTCGTAAAGGCCGCCGCACGCAAATGCACACCATCCAGCCTGCGCTGATCCAGCCCGTGGGAAGAGGCCTCCATCGCGGCATGCGTGACACCGGATCGTGCCATTTCGGCCAACAGGCGATGTAGGGTAATCTGATCAGGTGTTGTGTGCGCCAAAGGGGCGGAGTAAGCGCCTTCAATACCGGTCGTCCCGATATTTGCAGCCTCATGGCCCAGATGCGCCCAGATCTGGCGCGTGAAACTGGCGACAGATGTCTTGCCATTTGTGCCTGTCACCGCGACCATTGTCTCTGGCTGCGCCCCGAACCACAGCGCTGCGGCCCCGGCCAGGGCGGCGCGCGGGTCTTCGACCAAGACCAAAGCCACGTTGGAACCTGCCAGCACGTCACCTGCGATTTCCGCGCCTTCCCGATCTGTCAGGATTGCGGCAGCGCCCATACGCAAAGCATAGGTGATGAATTCAGCACCATGGACGCGACTGCCGGGAAGGGCTGCGAATAACGCGCCCTCCTTGATCTGGCGGCTGTCAATGGCCAGACCAGTGACAACCGCATTCCCGCCGCGACTAGGGCTAAGGCCCAATGCCGAGAGCGGACGGGGGGGCTGATCGGTCACGCGCTGGCTCTCCTTGCCTATGACATCGGGGTAGCGCCTGTTACCCCAGTTTGGACTGCCTGTTCAATGGCCCTGTTCCTACTGACCAAGGCCCAATGTGGCATTTGCGACATCCAGCGAGATAGGGCGCAGGCCCAGAAGTGGCGCGACGCGACGCGTGATCTCTGCCGAAACGGGAACGGCCGTCCAGCCAGCGGTGCGGCGCGGCTCTGGCCCTGTGGTGTCAACCGGCTCGTCCAGCGTGACGACCAGCACGTAGCGCGGCTCATGTGCAGGAAACACACTGGCAAAGGTCGCAAGCACGGCGTCTTTCTTGTAGCCGCCACCGCGCGGGTTGGGCTTGTCGGCCGATCCGGTCTTGCCCCCTATCGGATAGCCGGAGATACGCGCGAAAGAGGCGGTGCCTTCCTGCACAACCTGATGCAGCATAAGCTTTTTTTGTTGAGACGTCCGTTCAGATATGATCTGCGGCCCGGTTTGCACCCGATCTTGGCGCAGCAGGGTCGGCGTCACCTTGCGCCCGCCATTCACCAGCGCTGCATAACCTGTCGCCAGCGCCAATGGGCTGGTCGACATTCCATGCCCGTAAGAAATGGTCATCACCGACAGATCCGACCAGCGGTCGGGCAAGAGCGGGCGCGCGCGCGCCGCTTCGGCCAGTTCCAACGGCATCGTGTCCAGCAAACCGAATTTGCGCAAGAATTCCTGCTGTCGCTCGGCGCCGATAGGCTGCATGATCCGCGCTGTCCCGATATTGGACGATTTGACCATCACATCCTTGACCGAAAGTTCAGGCCCGTAATTGCGGAAGTCCCGGATACGGAATCGCCCCCATGTCAGCGGACCGCGCGTGTCGATGATCGAGTCGGGCGTCACAAACCCCTCATCCAGCCCTTGCGCCACAGCAAAGGCTTTCATAACCGAACCCAGTTCGTAATAGCCCTGCACAGCGCGGTTGAACAAAGGACTGTCCGCCGGTTCCCCCTCGGTGGGTGGAGCGGGGCGGTTATTGGGATCGAAATCAGGCAGCGAAACAAGGCTGATTACCTCGCCGGTGAAGACATCCATCAACACCGCAGTTGCGCCCTGCGCGTTCAGCATCTGCTTGCCGCCCTCAAGCACTTCTGTAATCGTCGCCTGTACAGTCAGGTCGAGCGACAATTGCAAAGGCTGGCCAAGCTGTTCAGGATCGCGCAACCGTTCGTCAAAATACAACTCTGTTCCGGCAACACCAATCACCTCTGCGGCGCGCACCCCTTGTTGGCCGAATGTCGCGCCACCCAGAACATGCGCGGCCATTCGCCCGTTCGGATAAAGCCGCATCTCTCGCGGGGCGAATAACAGGCCCGGCTCGCCGATATCATGTACGGCCTGCATCTGTTCGGGCGACAGTCGCGTTCTGATCCAAGCGAACCGCCGGTTCGGGTCGGTGAAGCGGGCAGCCATGCGCTGCGCATCAATATCCGGGAAAATCTCGGCCAGCGCGTGGGCCGCGCCTTCCGGGTCGACCATACGGTGCGTTTCAGCATAAAGCGCGTGCGTGCTGAGGTTCGTTGCCAGCACACGCCCTTCGCGATCGAGAATATCTGCACGCGCGCTGGAAATGTCTTCTGGCAGGCCACGCGCCAGTTCCAACGGCTCGGTCGCGGCTAACAGACCCATACGCGCCCCAAGGACAACAAAAGCACACATGAACAACAACGCTACCGCCAGCAACCGTGTCTCGGCCCTGCCGCGCGCCTGATCATGCGCCGCTTCTTGGCGCAACCTGCGATTCTCGCGCTCGATCAGGTCCGGGTTCTCGCCAGTCTCGCGGGCGCGCAAAACGCGGGCAAGCGGGCGCAAGGGGGTACGGATCATGGCAATACCTCCTCTGCGAAAGCCGAAAGCTGTTCAATCTCGCCCGACAACTCTATTGTATCAAACACGTCACTGCGGGCCGCTGGCATCGGATAGGCAACCTGCCCGATTTCACCAAAATGCATACCGGTAATCGGCACCAGCTTCAGCCGCTCGAAATTCAGGTCGACCAGTTCACGCAAACGGTCAGGACGGTTCAGATAAGCCCATTCAGCGCGCTGTATACTCAACGCC
The DNA here is from genome assembly GCA_007126715.1 of Roseinatronobacter sp. Lineage (GTDB taxonomy): Bacteria > Pseudomonadota > Alphaproteobacteria > Rhodobacterales > Rhodobacteraceae > Roseinatronobacter. The sequence goes on along the minus strand of SLAT01000202.1, from coordinate 2,179 downwards.
TCGTTGAGTGCCGCAATTTCACGTTCCAGCGCGCTTTGCGTATTCATAGCCTGCTGGGTCATGTGATTTTCACGATATGCCCACGCAGCCAGAGCGATCACTCCCAGCGCCGTGCACAGATACAGCAGACTTCTCATCCTTACCTCACCTTGATCTGTCGAGTGTCAATCTGGGGAGCCCCAGAATCTGCCGGTCAACAGGTTCTGCGGGGCCGTCCAGACGCTCTGCCATGCGCAGCCGCGCAGAGCGTGCGCGCGGGTTCCGCGCAAGTTCTTCGGCATCTGCACTTACGCCCCGCCGCTCAATCAGGCGAAATCGCGGCGCCTCGGCGGGTGCTTCGGGCGCAAAGCGGTTTGCGCGCCCGCCCTGCCCCGCACGCGCAGTTAAAAACCGTTTGACCACGCGATCCTCCATTGAATGGAAACTGACAACCGCAAGCTTTCCACCGGGTTTGAGAGCGCGCTCGGCCGCTTCCAATCCGGCGACCAACGCATCAAACTCTGCATTGACGGCAATCCGCAACGCCTGAAAGCTGCGCGTGGCGGGGTGGCTCTGCCCCGGTTTGGGCCTTGGAAGGCACCCGCTGATGATAGCCGCAAGCCTGAGCGTTGTTTCAATCGGCGCGTTCTGCCGCTCGCGTATAATCGCACGCGCAATCCGGCGCGAGGCGCGCTCTTCACCGAAATGATAAAGGATATCAGCCAGTTCTGCCTCGTCCAGATCATTGACCAGATCACGCGCGGTCAGGCCCTCTTGTGACATGCGCATATCCAATGGCCCATCCTTGGCAAAGGAAAACCCGCGCTCGGCTTGATCCAACTGCATGGATGAGACGCCAAGATCCAGCACAACGCCATCAATCAGGTCGCCTGCGTGCTGGTCAAGCTGGGCAAAGTTACCCGCAACCAACCGCACCCTGTCGCCATAAGGCGCGGCCCAGTCCTTGGCCATCTGCAGCGCCAGCGGGTCACGGTCCAACCCGATCAACTGATCCGCGCCTGCCTCCAGCAAGGCGCGGGCATAGCCACCCGCACCCAGCGTGCCATCCAGCCAGACCCCGGTTATTGGCGCAAGATGCGCAAGAATAGGGTCAAGCAGGACAGGAATATGCGGACTATCGGAGTTGCTGGGCATCATGGATCAAGGCGCGGGCTGCGCGACGGATTAGGCAACAGGACGCGCGGATCATAATCCGGGCCCTTGCCCATCATCAGGTTCTCGGTTTGGGAACTGTAGGTTGCCTCAAACGTGGTTTCTTTCCAGATCTGGAAATGGTCGTTGCGCCCCATGAAGCGGGCTTTCTCATCCGCGTCCAGGTCCAGCTTTTCGCGCAGGTAGTTGGGCAGGATAATGCGCCCATCCTCATCAATCTGCGCCTCAATGGAATTGGCGTGATAGGTAAGTTCCATCAGACTGCGCTCGGAAGAGCCGGGCTGCATCATATCGATACGGTCCTCGATTTCCTCCATCGCGGTAATGGTAAAACAATCCAGACGTTTCTGGTATTCCAGTCCGGCAACGATAATGAAATTGGGGCGCAGACCTTCCTTCCAGTCCGGGTCGCCCTGTTCAATCACACGCCGGAAGGAGGCGGGAACCGATACGCGGCCCTTTCCATCCACCTTCTGGTGAAACGTGCTTCTGAACCTGCGTGCCACTGCCCGGCGGTCCTTCGATTAATGCCGCGCCCGGGATTGGGTCGGCGCAAATGAAAACGGCGGATCGAGCTGCTGCCAGTGCTCGATCCGCCGACTGTCCCATCGCTGGGTGCCCGGTTGGCGCTCGCTCCTTGGGGGAAGGAGGGGGATGCTGCTCGCGAGCGCGCCGGATCTATTTTCTTCTTTGATAAAGCGGGTGCCTGTATGAATTGTCTGCCTCGGTTGGGGTCTTGCTGCCCCGTGCTGCCCGTTTATCTTGCTAACCGGAATGACATGGAACTTCATGGTCATCAAGAAAAAAGATCATGACATCCACCCGCCCCAAGAGCCATGCGGTGAAAATTCAGCCACAAAATCCGGCGCGTGTAGCTAGAATATAGCTATATGTTGTGAGAACAAATTTAGAACCAACCAAAATAGGGTTAACCTGAATTTCGCGCATGGGCGCAAAATTTCAGACCATAAAATTCCAACGCTATCGCGCAAGCAGACGGAATGTTGCCAATGAGCAACGGTTTTTG
>SLAT01000049.1 GCA_007126715.1 Roseinatronobacter sp. | reverse complement strand
GCCCTTGATGATCTCGACCAGAAGCATCTTGTCGACCGGGCTGAAGAAATGGATGCCGATGTAGTTTTCAGGACGCTCTGACGCCTTGGCCAGTTCCGTAATCGGCAGGGTAGAGGTGTTGGTGGCAAAGATCGCGTCTGCGCCCAACACGGCCTCGGCCCTTGCGGTGACGTCGGCTTTTACCTTGGGGTCTTCAAAAACCGCCTCGACCACCAGATCGCACCCTTTCAGCGCGGCGTAATCGGTCGTGGGCGTGATGCGGCCCAGCACGTCGGCTTTTTTCTCCGCGCTGACCTTGCCGCGCTTCATGCCCTTATCAAGAATGCCCTCGGCATGGGCCTTGCCCTTGTCGGCAGAGGCTTGTTCGGCATCGATCAACACAACCTCGATCCCGGCATTGGCCGCAACATAGGCAATGCCAGCGCCCATCATGCCGGCGCCCAGAATGCCCAGTCTGGCAACTTTCTGATCGTCAACTGCGGGCCGGTTCGCCCCCTTCTCCAAGGCTTCCTTGTTGATGAACAATGACCGGATCATTGCGCTGGAACTCGGGTTCATCAGCACATGCACAAACCAACGCGCCTCGATCTTCAGGGCCGTATCAAAGGGTACCAATGCCCCTTCATATACTGCCGAAAGCAGAGCTTTGGCAGCGGGGTAAGCCCCTTGGGTCTTGCCATTTATCATGGCCGAAGCCCCCACGAAGGTCATGAAACCAGCCGGGTGATAAGGCGCGCCACCGGGCATCTTGTAGCCCTTGGCATCCCAGGGTTTGACCAGATCGGCATCTGCCGCGCCCAGCACCCATTCTCTCGCGCGGGCCAGAAGGGTATCGGCGGGAACGACCTCATCAATCAGGCCCGCGGATTTGGCTTTTTTCGGCTCTGACAGCTTGCCCTCCAGCAAGAAGGGCGCCGCGCCCATCGCGCCCAGTTTGCGCGCCAGCCGCGTTGTGCCGCCTGCACCGGGAAAGATACCGACCATGATTTCAGGCAGGCCGATCTTGGCTTTCGGATTGTCTGCCGCAATGATGCGATGACAGGCCAGCGGAATTTCCAGCCCGATCCCCAGTGCGATGCCCGGCAGCGCCGCAACAATCGGCTTGCCACCTTTCAGGGTCTTGGGGTCCATGCCTGCACGCTCGATCTTGCGCAGGGTATGGTGCATTGACATGATGCCCTCAAACAACCCTTTCTCGGGTTGGTCGCCTGCCATTTCCTTCATCTTGGCAATGACATTCAGGTCCATGCCACCCGCGAAATCCGCCTTGGCCGAGGTGATGATGACCCCCTTGACCGCATCATCGGCAAGAGCGGTATCAATATGCGCGTCCAACTCGCGCAGCCCTTCCATCGAGAGAACATTCATCGACTTGTTCGGAATGTCCCAGGTAATGGTGGCCACGCCATCGGCGTCGGTGGAATAGTGAAAATCACTCATCTGTCCTGCTCCCCTTTTACACGCGTTCTATGAGGGTGGCGGCCCCCATGCCGGATGCCACACAGAGCGTGGCAAGCCCGGTGCCCTTGCCGGTCCGCTCCAACTCATCCAGCAAGGTGCCGATGATCATAGCGCCGGTCGCGCCCAGCGGATGGCCCATTGCAATCGCGCCACCATTCACATTCACGCGGTCTACGCTGACATTGAAGGCCTGCATGAAGCGCAAGACCACCGCGGCAAAGGCTTCGTTCACCTCGAACAGGTCGATGTCGGAAATCTGCATGCCCGACTCGCGCAATATCTTCTCGGTTACCGGCACAGGGCCAGTCAGCATGATTGTCGGGTCGGTGCCGATCTTGGCCGTAGCCCGGATACGTGCCCTTGGTTTCAAACCATATTTTTCGCCGAATGCCTTGCTGCCGATCAACACACCTGCGGCCCCATCGACAATACCGGAAGAATTGCCCGCATGATGAATATGTTCGATTTGTGCAAGGTGCGGATATTTCATCAGCGCCACTTTGTCGAAACCGGGCATGGTTTCACCCATATCCTTGAAGGCCGGCTTCAACGCGCCAAGGCTTTGCATATCGGTTCCGGGGCGCGGATATTCGTCCCGATCCAGAATGGTCAATCCGTTGATATCTGTCACTGGAACAACAGAGTGCTTGAACCGCCCCTCTTCCCATGCCATCGCGGCACGGCGCTGGCTTTCGACGGCAAGGGCGTCTGCCATCTCTCGGGTGAAACCATATTCGGTTGCGATAATGTCGGCAGCTATCCCTTGCGGTACAAAATACCCGTCCATCGCAATGGACGGATCGACCGCAACAGCGGCCCCGTCAGAGCCCATGGCAACGCGGCTCATCATCTCGACCCCGCCTGCAACATAGGCCGTACCAGCCCCGCCCCGAACCTGATTGGCGGCAATATTCACCGCCTCCATGCCCGATGCGCAAAAACGGTTGATCGCAAGCCCCGGCACCTGTTCGTCAAAATCAGAGGCCATGACAGCCGTGCGCGCAAGGCACCCGCCCTGCTCGCCCACCTGGGTGACATTGCCCCAGATCACATCCTCAATGGCGCGTGTGTCCAGATCATTGCGCGATTTCAGCGCGTTCAGCATCAGTGCGGACAGGCGCACGGATGTGACCTCGTGCAGGCTGCCATCTGGCCGCCCCTTGCCGCGCGGTGTGCGGATGGCGTCATAAATATAAGCGTCTTGCATTTCTGCTCCTCCTCAGGTGCGGTCCGCGGGCGAACCGGGCATCAGGTCATAAGGGTGTTTCCAGCCGGGCAACTCCGCGATGCGGGCCAGCCAACGGTCGATTGCAGGCCATTCGGAACGGGTGAAACCAAACGACTCTGGGTAATAAAGGTAGCCACAACAGGCGAAATCCGCGAGGCTCGGGGCGTCGCCTACAATCCAGTCGCGGGCACCTAGATGATGCTCCAACACCTTGTAGCTGGCCCCAAGCCGCGCCTGCTGAAAGGCGATCACGGCATCAGGGCGCTTATGGGCAGGCAGGAAATTCATCAAAAACCGGGTAGACCCCGCAAGAGCGGATAATTTGTGATTGTCCCAAAACAGCCAGCGCAGCACCTCGCGCCGTTCTGTCTCATTTGCGCCAGTAAACTTTCTCGTTCGCTCAGCAACATGAAGCTGGATAACGGCAGATTGGGTGATGAGCTGCCCCTGATCTTCCAGCACAGGCACCTCACCCATCGGGTTCAGGGCGCGGAATTCGGGGCTTCGTGTGGCGCCGCCGAAGAAATCCACCCATGCCGGTTGCCACTGGACATCTGCCATCTCCAGCGTCAGCGCCGCTTTATAGGCATTCCCGCTTTCTCCGAAACAGTGAAGCTTCATGTCTCATACCCCCTTGCGTATCGCCTTTTGTCCGGCGGTGGATTTGAGTATTTTTGGCAAGAAAATGCTCGCATCTTTCACCTTAACTTAACTGTCGCGCGTTAACCTTAACGCACGGTACAGGCTGGAGAGCCGATGACCGTGCAAGGAAATGCCCCGCCTGTCGACCGCCCGGAGCCGATCGTTCCAAACAGGGCCGCCGGTCAGGCGGGGTTACGCCACAAACCTCATTTTCTTGCCTCAAATACTCCCGCCGGAGGCGGTTCTCTCATCTCTTCCGCGCGTCCAGGTCTGAATTGAACATTCTCAGGCGATGGCCAAGATTGTCGGCATCGGTCACGGATTCGAAATTCTCGAACAGGAAAGAGATCGCCTCTCCTTCATCGAGGCCGGCATCTTGTGCGAAGCGTCGCAACCTGCGGTAGCCGTCTTCGGTCATGGCGATATTGACGCGGCGTGTCAGCCGGAATCGCTTTGGCATGGAGTTTCCTTTCACAGCGCTGAAGCCGGGGCGCGCGCAGGCCCCGGCTGCCACTCTTGCCTTAGAACTGTTCGGCGTCCAGAGCCATGACTGTCTCTGCCCCACTGTGGATGCGCGACAGATGGAGCGCGGTCGCAGGCAATTGGCGCGCCATATAGTAGCGCCCCGTTGCGACCTTTGCCTCGTAGAAATCGCGGTCCGTTGCGCCAGCGTCAAGGGCGGCATAGGCCGCTTTCGCCATCTTTGCCCAGACCAGCCCGAGGCAGACATGACCAAAGAGATGCATGAAGTCGGTAGACCCTGCCAGCGCATCATTCGGGGCTTTCATTCCGCGTTGCATGAAGAACATGCCTGCGGCCTGCAGGTCCCTTGACGCCGACTTGAGCGGGACAAGGAACCCTTCAAGACGCGCATCGCCTTCGTTTTCCTTGATGAAGCCTTTCACCAGTTCGAAGAACGCCATCACGTGTTTGCCACTGTCCTGAGCCAGTTTACGCCCCACAAGGTCCAGCGCCTGCACGCCATTGGCCCCTTCATAGATCATGGCGATACGGGCATCGCGGGCGAATTGGGACATGCCCCATTCCTCGATATAGCCATGCCCGCCATAGACCTGCTGGGCCTGAATGCACATGTCAAAGCCCTTATCGGTCAGGAACCCCTTGATCACCGGGGTCAGCAGCGAGATCAGGCCATCTGCGTCTTTGTCCTGCGCCCGGTGCGCACGGTCGATCAGGCTGGCCCCCCAGAGGGTGAAAGCTCGCGCGCCCTCGACGAAACTTTTCTGATCCATCAGCATCCGGCGCACATCAGGGTGCACGATCAGTGGGTCGGCCGGGCCATCCGGGTTTTTCGCGCCGGTCACATCGCGCCCCTGAAGGCGGTCAAGCGCATAGTTGCGCGCGTTTTCATAAGCGACCACGGCCTGCGCATAGCCTTGCAGCCCCACGCCGATACGGGCTTCGTTCATCATGGTGAACATGGCGCGCATGCCCTTGTGCAGATCACCGACAAGGTAACCTGTCGCGTCATCGTAATTCATGACACATGTGGCATTGGCATGAATGCCCATCTTTTCTTCAATGCTGCCCACCGACACGCCATTGCGCGCGCCAAGGCTGCCATCTTCGGCCACCAGAAATTTGGGCACGATGAAAAGTGAAATGCCCTTGGTTCCTTCGCCCCCGCCCGGCGCCTTGGCCAGCACAAGGTGGATCACATTCTCTGCCATGTCGTGATCGCCTGCCGAGATGAAGATTTTCTGGCCGGTAATCTTGTAGCTGCCATCGGTCTGCGGTTCGGCCTTGGTGCGCATCAGTCCAAGATCGGTGCCGCAATGGGGTTCGGTCAGGTTCATCGTACCTGTCCAGTCCATCGAGACCATTTTGGGCAGAAATGTCGCTTTCTGATCGTCCGAGCCATGCGCGAGGATGGCAGAGATAGCACCATGCGTCAGGCCTTGGTACATGTTCAGCGCCATATTGGCCGAGACGAAAATTTCACCTACCGCAGAGCCCATAAGATAGGGCAGGTTCTGGCCGCCGAATTCCTCGGGCAGGTCCAGCCCGTTCCAACCACCTGCCCTGATCTGGTCAAACGCCTGTTTGAAGCCCTTGGGCGTGTAGACAACGCCGTTTTCCAACCGGCATCCTTCGACATCGCCGCTGGAGTTCAGCGGGGCGAGCACGTCCTGGCCAAGTTTGGCGGCTTCGTCCAGAATTGCGGCAGTAAAGTCGGCCTCAAGGTCGGCATAACCGGGAATATCGGAGTGGCTGATCTGCAAAAGATCATGCAGCACGAATTGCAGGTCTTTGGTTGGGGCGGTGTAGCTAGGCATGGGGGACTCCCGTTATTCAGCGGCTTTGGGGCTGTCGGCGTTGCGTAATACGCCTTCGCCCCAGGCGAGTTCTTGTTTCAGGTCGGCAATGGCCTCATCAAGTTCGGCGCGTTGGCGTTCCATATCGGCCAACCTCTCGCAGGCGATGTCATAGGTTTTGCGCAATTGCTTGAGTTCGCTGTCATCGCGGTCATACATGTCCAGAAGTTGGCGCAATTCCTCCAGACTGAACCCAAAGCGCTTGCCGCGCAGGATAAGCTTCAGCCGCGCCTGATCGCGGCGGCCAAACAACCGGTGTTGCCCGTCGCGTTTTGGAAACAGCAGTTCCTTCGCCTCATAGAATCGCAGGGTTCGGGGGGTAACACCGAAATCTGCGCACATCTGGCGAATATTCTTGTATTCCAACTCCATTCCTGACCTCCGAACATGACGCCACATCTGTGATGGGCGGTTACATGAACACTGGTATACTGAAGTTGACGTGAACGTAAAGTTAAACGCAGCGTCATAAAATCGCGTGACGTGACGTTCAGCCGTCCGGGGGCAAAAGCGTTGCCGCCTCGCTGCGCAGTTTCTCAAGGTCGGCGATGGTTTGCTGCAATTCCTCGGCCTGAAGGCGCAGGGCCACAAGTTGCCGGTCGGCCATATCCAGCCAGGCCCGCAATTGCGGTTCGGTGCCTTCCTTTTGGTAGATTTCCAGCCATTGGCGGATCTCTTCCAGACTGAACCCAAAGCGCCTGCCGCGCATGATCAGCGTCATGCGCGCGACCTCGCGTGGTGTATAGAAGCGGTTCCGACCTTCTTTCTCGGGGCTTAGCAGTTCGATATATTCGTAATAACGCAAGGTGCGCGGCGTCACGTCAAACTGTGCGCACATCTCTTTGAAGGTCAATCGCGTGTCACTCGTCATGCCGATGCTCCTTGGCGTAGAGGAATATGCTACGCGGCCTGCGCGCAAGATGCAATTTTGCCGGACGCACTTGCAAATGCCCCCTGTTCGGGCGCAGAAAGGCGCCATGCGGTAACCAGATGGCCCTGACATGACCAAGCCCGACACGACCGACTTCATCAATGCCCTGCCCTTTGCGCGCGCGCTTGGCATGCAACTCGAACGGATTGGCGCGGGTGAGGCGCAGATCTCGATGCCCTGGGACGCGCGATTTATCGGCGACCCTGCGACAGGCGTGATCCACGGCGGTGCGGTTTCGGCGCTGATGGACACCTGCGGGGGCGCTGCGGTCATGTCCTATCCCGGCGCGCTGACCACAGCGACGATTGACCTGCGGATTGACTATATGCGCGCGGCAACCCCCGGCCAGCGGATTACAGCGCGCGCGAAATGCTATCACGTGACGCGCCGTGTCGCCTTTGTGCGCGCTACGGCACATGATGAGGATTCGGAAAACCCGGTCGCGACAGCGGCGGGGGCTTTCACCTTTGATCGCAAGGATGGCAGTGCATGAAACGCCCCGAACCTGTCCAGCAAGTCAAACACCGCCGCGACACAGCCCTGAACACGCTGGTCAATGCAGTGCCCTATGCAGGCTTTCTGGGCATTGCATTCGAGCGGCATGGCGACGAGTTGACGGCTCTGCTGCCCTATGATGAAAAACTGATCGGGAACCCGGTGCTGCCGGCGCTGCATGGTGGTGTTATCGCGTCATTCCTTGAAGTCGCAGCCATTATCGAGCTGAGCTGGGCGATGCTTTGGAGCGACCTTGAAACGGGCCGCCTGTCACCTGAAAGCATGGCAGAAAACCTGCCGCGCCTGCCCAAGACGATTGATTTCACTGTCGATTATCTGCGCACCGGTCTGCCGCGCGATGCCTATGCCCGCGCGCGGGTCAACCGCTCTGGCAGGCGCTATGCGTCGGTGCATGTCGAGGCGTGGCAAGATAATCGCGCCCGGCTGTTTGCGCAGGCGACCGGGCATTTCCTGATGCCGCAACGCAACGATGGCTAAGCCGCAGGCGCTGACGGACCGGCGTATTCTGAAAATTGCCATTCCCATTGTACTGGCCAATCTTTCCGTGCCCATTCTGGGGGCGGTGGATACAGGCGTTGTGGGCCAGATGGGGGCAGCGGCCCCGATTGGCGCTGTAGGCTTGGGCGCGATTATTCTGGCGTCGATCTACTGGATTTTCGGCTTTTTGCGCATGGGCACGACCGGGCTGGTCGCACAGGCCACAGGCGCGGGCGATCTGGCGGAAAGCGGTGCAATCCTGACGCGCGGGATCATGATCGGGCTGGTGGCGGGCCTTGTCATGGTGCTGGGGCAAGTGCTGATCATGGAGGGGGCCTTTCGCATTGCCCCTGCAAGCCCGGAGGTCGAGGGGCTGGCGCGTC
>SLAT01000289.1 GCA_007126715.1 Roseinatronobacter sp. | reverse complement strand
GGTTGATGCGGAAAAGGTTGCTTGGGTCGTATTTCGCCTTGATCTGTGCAAGCCGCGCATGGTTGGGGCCATAGGCCGCTTGAACGCGCCCGACATCCTCTTCGCCCATCATGAAGTTCACATAGCCACCTTCGCGCGTATAGGGACGTACCGCGTTCCAATAGTCCCGTGCCCAGTCCTTCAGATCAGTTGCGCGTGCCGGATCGGGGTCAACCGCGGCAATGACCATCGACCAGCGCGCATCGCGGGCGGGCCAAGCCGTGGCGTCCGCATCGACCGCCGCCGCTGCGCCATCGACAGGGTAAAGATGCATCAGCGACAGATCACTCGGCGCAGCCATGATCTGCGCGATATGCGCGTCAATTGCCGCGTCTGGCAACTCGTTCACATAGGCCCCTTTCCAGTACCATTGCAGGCCGGATGGGAAGAACGGATCGAACATGCTCTGCAGGGCGGGAAACGGCATCTCGCCCCGCCAGTCGAAAAGCGGTGGCGGCAGTTGATCCAACAGCGGAACCATTGCCTCGCTGCCCGCCTGCGCATTTCCGTCATAGCAGGCGATGATCGCGCAGGCCCGCTTGCCGTGGTGCTCTGGCGGAAACGGATCAACCGGCGGTACAGTTTTCAACCCGATGAAACCGCCCAGTTCGCGCGGCGCGCTACTTTGAAACTCGCAAAACGCCTGCATCACGGCTTTCGCATCTTCGATCCCCCAGAAGACTGGGCCGGCGAAAACCGTCGAGACGGGATGCGCATGGAACAAAAAGCTGGTCACAACGCCGAAATTGCCGCCACCCCCGCGCAATGCCCAGAACAGATCTTCATTTTCTTGCGCGCTCGCAGTCACGAAACTGCCGTCGGCCAGCACCACATCAGCCTCGATCAGGTTGTCGATGGTCAGGCCATGCTTGCGGGTCAGATAGCCAGATCCGCCGCCCAATGTCAGCCCGGCCACTCCGGTGCTGGCGATAATGCCGAACGGGACAGCAAGGCCAAAGGCATGGGTCGCGTGATCGACATCGCCCGAGGTGCAGCCGGGACCGACCCGGACGGTTCGCGCGCTTGGCTCTACCCGGATATCGCGCATCGCTGAAAGGTCGATCACCAACCCATTGTCAACGCTGCCAAGCCCCGGCCCGCTATGCCCGCCCCCACGTATCGCGAGCGGCAGGCCATTGTCGCGGCCAAAATTCACAGCGGCGATCACATCGGCCACATTGGCAGGGCGCGCAATCATGGCCGGTCGCTTGTCGATCATGCCATTGTAAAGTTTGCAGGCAGCCTTGTAGTGCGGGTCATCAGGGCCGATCACCTCTCCACGAAGTTGCTGGGCGATGGTCGCAAACATTTCGTCTTTCATAGCTTCCCCCTGTCGTCTGTTTGCGGTTCTGCGGTGAGTGTCATCTGCTTTCTCTCGGCGCAAACTCCCGGGCAGCAGGCGCGGCGATTTGCCGTAATTCAGGTTTTGCTGTATTTTCAGTCTTCGTTACTGCAAGCGGCACACGGTCTTACCAAGACTGGTGCGCCCTGATGAAAGGCTAGGGGACCGTGGCACACAGGGCCAGAGCCGCATGTCGCAAGAAGAGTCCATTCTGATCACCGGAGGCCGGAATGTCGGGCAAAACCAGACCCCGCCGCGTAAGCATCCTCGCCTTGCCGGGCATGTCGACCGGAACGCCGGTAAACGGGTTGTTTGAAACTCTGGCCGTCGGGAATACTGTTTTGGGTGCAGGCAGGCCTGACGGTGCGGCGCATTTCGAGGTCGAGATCGTCGGCCTTGAGCCCGGCATCTTCTCCGGGGCCTGCGGGTTGCCAATGCAGGTTCACCGGGGTGTGGACGAGGTCGCGCAGACAGACATTATCATCGCTGCATCTATGTTTCTGCCCGATGAAGGATGGGTTCTCGGGCGTCATCCAGAGATTGTCGAATGGTTGCTCCGGCAGCACGAGAGGGGCGCCGACCTGTGTACGGCCTGTGCAGGGCCGCTTTTGCTGGCCGAAACCGGGCTGCTGGACGGGCGGGCAACCACCATGCACTGGGCCTTTGAAGACCTCTTCCGCCGCACTTTTCCACAAGTTCGCCTGCGGCTGGACGAGTTGTTGCTTGTTGACGGCGCACGCGGTGAATTTGTCATGAGCGGGGCCGCGAATTCGTGGCAGGATTTGATCCTGTTCATTATCGCGCGCCATGTCAGCCCGCGTGCCGCGCAAGCCGTGGGCAAGTTCCTTCTCTATCAATGGAACACACCCAGTCAGGTGCCGTTCATGCCGTTCTGCCCTCAGATGGATCATGGCGATGGGGTCATTCGCACTGTGCAGGACTATCTCTCAAGCCGCTCGCGGTTTGATCTGACCGTTGAGGACCTAACCGAAATGGCCGGGCTTTCCCGCGCCACTTTCAACCGGCGCTTCATTCGCGCGACAGGCTATTCGCCGATCGAATACCTGCAACGGCTTCGCGTAGAGAAGGCGAAAGCACTGCTGGAAGAAACCGAAGAAACAATCGAAGCAATCGCTTTGCAGGCTGGATATGATGAGCCTGCTGCATTTAGGCGTGTGTTTTGCAAAATCACCCGGTTCACACCAAGCGACTACCGCCGAAAGTTCCGCCTGATCGACACGGCCAGATTTACAAACGCCCATCGGGCACGCAGCCAGTAGGTCGCGAGTTCAATCCACAGAATAAGGGTCGATAACGGCAAACAGGCATTGCCTTCGCAATGGGCGGGACGGGCACCTATGAAACTGCGGCACTACAAGCGGCACAACCGGATAGAGATCATGTTCGGACGGCTCAAGGATTGGCGACGGATCGCCACACGCTATGACCGATGGACGGCATCCCTATCCGCGTCAACGCAGGCGTTGACCGCGCGCAGCAAGCGTGCTGTTTCGGATTGGCAAACCTGTAGCAGACCGAGAGCAGCACCGGGTCCTTAGCCGCGACCGGACCCGTTCGCCCTGTCTGACAGCGCCCGCCTGAAACCATGAATTTCTATGTGCCTCACGGCTCCAGCAGCGGAAAGCTCGGGGGAAAAATCTCTTCGACTGGCGGATGCGAGAAGGTCCGTTCCGGGTAGCGGGCGACCAGTCCGTCAAACTGTTTTTGCGCCTGCGCGCGGGCTTCGCGCATGTCCATTCCCGCGACCTGACCTTCATGCATGCTCAGACGGCCATCAACAAAGACGGTGCGCGTCACCCGACCAGTTGCACCGAGAACAAGCGACTGGATCGGGTCAACAGTCGGGGCGATCATGGGATCGGCCAGATCGAAAACAGCAATATCGGCGCGCGCGCCGATTGCGATACGCCCCAGATCACTGCGACCAAGGGCCCTGGCACCACCCAGGGTCGCTGCATTGAACATGGCGGCGCTGTCCACGGCTTCAGGGCGGTCGCCAACCAGTCGCGCGACCATGACACCGACAGCCATGTTCAGCACCATGTCGGGCGGGGCTGTATCCGTGCCCATACCGATATTTATCCCTGTATCCCGGCAAGCTGCGAAGGAATGCAGCGCAGCGCCAGAACGCGCAGCCACAAGTGGGCAATGCGCGATACTGACCCCATGATCACGATACAGCGCAAGATCCTCTGGTGTGGCGACTGTCGCATGCGGGGCAATGAGCCGCGCATTCAGCGCGCCGATCCGCGCCAGCCATTGCGGGGCGGTCGCTCCGTGCAGCGCCTGCACTGTGTCGCGCTCCATCAGCCCTTGCGCGCAATGCAGCCGCACGGGCACATCAAGTTCCTCCGCCTCGGCCATCGTGGCGCGTAAAAGCGCCTCGGTGCAGGTTTCCACCCGGTCAGGGGCCAGCAGGCCGCGCACCAGCCCCCCGCCCGCACCGTTCCAGCGACGAATATAGCCAGTCGCATCTGCAAGCCCCTGAAGCCCGCGCGCCTCGTCGAATTCCGGGCGCAGATCATCGGGGCCCTCGCAAACCATACCGCCGCTGCGATAGGCAGGCCCCAGATAGACGCGCAGACCCAGATCAAGCGCGGCTTGCGCGGCGGCATCGAATTCGGCGCGCGTCTCGGCCCATTCGCGGTAAAATAGCGATGCGATCGGCAGCGCCGTGGTTATACCGTTCATAAGCAACTGCGCAAAAGCGAATCTCTTCTGAAAGGCCAATTCCTCGGGACTATACATTTCATAGGGGCCGCGCGTGACATAGCTTCGCGGCCAGACACGCCCCTTGGCCCAGGCGGGTTGGTTGTCCACTCCCAGAAGAGTTGTGTCCAGATCCGACAGTGCATCCAGATCAATAAAGCCGGGCGATACAAGCGCTTCGCCAAAATCAATGCGGCGGGCAACCTCACCTTCAAAACCGGGGCCGACATACAGGACTGTCCCCCCTTCGATCACAATTTCGCCGTCGCGCAAAAGTCGGTGATGCCCGTCCTGACTGGCAACAATCCAGCGCGCGCGCAGGGCTGTGCGGCCTTCGGGACGTTTGCCCAGTTGAATATCCTGCAAATGCATCAAGGTGCCTTTCTCAATGCCGCGCCATTCCTTGCCGTCACGCAACCTGCCTTGAGAACCAAGGGGCGCGGCGCATCGGAAATCGCGCCTTCGGCTAGGGTTTCTGCATCCAGCAAGGTCAGATCAGCAATGCACCCCACCTCTAGCCCGTAGCCCTGCAACCCCATGACCCGCGCGCCGCCGGCGCTACAGATTTCCAGCGCAAGGGCCAGATCCGCATCAGAGCGCAGATTGTTGCGCATGGCGATAATGCGCGCGCGGTCGATCATGTCGGGGCGGTTCAAGGGGCTCCATGTATCGTGCACTCCGTCGCAGCCCGCACCAAGGCGCACCCCGGCTGCATGCAACCGCTTGACCTGCGGCACTTCGCGCGAGGGCGCACCCGTGGTCAGGATGGCAATGTCACATTCTGCAAGACCTGCGATCAGCGCCTCGGTTGCGTGCCAGTCATTCATACCCAGACAGAAGGCATGGCTGACAGCCACCCTGCCCTGCATGCCAAGCGCGCGCGTTCGCTCCATGATCAGGTCCAATGAGAATGCGCCCAGCGTTCCGGCCTCATGCAGGTGAATATCGACGCCTTTGCCGTGCGTCTCGGCCAGTCCGAAAATGGCATCCAGATGACCTTTGGGGTCACGGTCCATACCAGAAGGGTCCAGACCACCAACCAGATCAGCGCCCAACGAAAGCGCTTTGTCCAGCAATTCCAAAGTTCCGGGTCGCACCAGAAGGCCGGATTGGGGAAAGGCCACGATCTCGATGTCGATGATGCCCTGCAAGGCATCCCGCGTTGCCAGCACACCTTCCAGTATGGCAAGGCCGTGTTCCGTGTCGATATCGACATGGCTGCGGGCATGTGTGCAACCTGCACCAACCAGCGCCAGCGCATGGCGCATGGACTGGCGGTGCGGGTCCATGCCTAGCCGGTGCCGTTCCGCGCGTTCATTGTCGATCATGGCGCGCAATTCTGTACCGACAGCATTCTTATACCAGCCCAAGCCCATGACAGTCTTGTCCAGATGGGTATGCGCTTCGACCAATCCGGGGATGGCGATGGCACCTTTGCACTCCTCGACAGGCAACTCGTCCGCCTGTAGCGACGGGGCAATTTCGTCGATCTTGCCTCCTGTGATGCGCATATCGACAGCGGCGCCGCCCATCGGACGCAGATTGCGCAGAAGAATATCACTCACGATGCCAGCCTCTCAAACCCGCCCGCTTTTTGAATCGGTGTCGCATAGCCGCCTGTTTTCGAAGTGCGATAACCCGATGCGGCCAAGGCTTCGGCCATCCTGACTGCTGCTGTCACGCCGTCTATTACCGGAATTCCGCATTCCGCACTCAGCCAGCGGGTGAGCGACGTCATCCCCGCGCAGCCCAGCACGACAGCGTCGACATTATCTGCCTTTTGCGCTGCACGCACAGCATGCAACAGCTTGGCGCGCGCGGTCCCCTCATCCGTCTCGAAGGCCAGAACGGGCAGGTTGACAGCATGAACCCCCCGACAATGGCGGCCTGCACCATAGGCCGAGACCAGATCCTCGATGATCGGCACCGAGCGCGGCAAGGTCGTTACCACCGAGAAGCGCACCGCAACTGTCATGGCGAATTGAACAGCCGCCTGACAGGTTCCGACCACAGGAGCGCCAGCCACTTCGCGCGCCGCAGACAGGCCCGGATCGTCGAAACAGGCAATCACATGGGCCGCAGCCCCGCGCTGGTCGGCCGCGTGTATTGCGTTGAGCATGGCGGGGACCGCGAGTGCTTCATCCGCATAGCCTTCGATTGAAACCGGACTGGTCTGTCCACCGCTGACTTCGATCCTTGCATTCGGCCCTGCCCCCTCACGGGCGGCAATAGCGATCTGTTCGGTCATCTCGCGCGAGGCATTGGGGTTGATGACGTGAATTAGCATTATTTGCGTCCTTGTGCCGGGGCGAGTTGCGCGGCCTCATGGGCGTGCATCTCTGCGGGCTTGAGCAATTGGAACTGGCGGTCGCTGACAATATAATTGTCAGCATGAAGCCGCGCGATGGGTTGGTATATGGCGGGGTCAACATAGCGCCCCTGGGCATCAAGGCAGTCGTCGCGCACATGCATCTCCAGCACCTCACCCAACACGATAGCGCGGTTTGGGTAATCGATAATCCGCTCGACCCTGCATTCCATCGCGCAGGGCGTGACGCGCGCGCGCATTGCATTCACCTGTCGACAGGGCACCGCCTCAATGCCTGAGAACGCGAATTCATCCACATCAGGGGCAAAATTTACACCACACAGGATCATGGCCTCAGCCATGTCCATATCGACCATGTTAACCACGAATTCCCCTGTACGACGGATATTGCCCAACGTGTCTTTCTCGTGCCCGTCGGGTCGCGTTTGAATACCCAGTATGACAATCGGCGGATCTTGCGAGAAAACGTTGAAGAAACTCATGGGCGCTGCATTCGTATGGCCTGCCTCCGCGCGGGTGCTGACAAGTGCAATGGGGCGCGGCCCGATGAAATTGGTCAGCAGCCTGTAGCGGTCTGCGGGCGGAAGTTGCGTAAAGTCGAATTGCATCAGACCACTCCGCGCAGCGCTACGCGTTCAGCAATCGGGGACAAACGCCCTTCCTGCACCGCGTGGCACCGGGCTTGTCCAGTTGCCGAGGCAATGAAATCCGGCATCTGCGCCTTGCAACGCGCATCGGCATGCACGCAACGCGGATGGAAATGACAACCCGGCGGCGGGGTAATCGGATTGGGCACCTCGCCAGCAGGACGGTCCATATCACGATTAACCATCGAGATATCTGGCACGGTATCCAGTAGCAGCCGGGTATAGGGGTGCTGCGGCTTGGCAAAAATATCGGCGGCGGGCGCCAATTCGACCAGCCGTCCGAGATACATGACGCCGATCCAGTCCGAAATATAATTCACGACCGCAAGATCATGGCTGATGAACAGATAGGTCAACCCCAACTCTCGCTGCAATTCGCGCATAAGATTGAGGATCTGCGCTTGTACCGAGACATCCAGCGCCGAGGTCGGCTCGTCACAGACCAGAAACTCCGGTTTGGTCGAAATCGCCCGGGCAATCGAGATACGTTGACGTTGCCCGCCTGAAAACTCATGCGGGAACTTGTCGCCATCCGCAGCAGAGAGGCCCACAAATTCCAGCAGGCGATCAACTTCCTTGCGGCGTTTCCCCGAGTCGGGATGGGTCGCAAAGGATTTCATCGGTTCTGCGATGATCCGCGCCACCCGCCAACGCGGGTTCAGGCTGGCATAGGGATCCTGAAAGATCATTTGCATCCGGCGCCGCAGTTGTGCGGGCTTGCCCGCAGGCTGATCGGCCAATTCGGTTCCTTCAAAGCGGATGCTGCCACCGCTGGGTCTGCTCAGACCCATGATCAGTTTCGCGACTGTGGATTTGCCGCAGCCCGATTCCCCTACAAGGCTTAGGGTCTGACCGCGATGAATCGTGAAGTCGACCCCATCGACTGCCTTGACGAATTGACGCTC
>SLAT01000352.1 GCA_007126715.1 Roseinatronobacter sp. | reverse complement strand
TCACCCGCGCCAGAGCGCAGCAGGAACGCGCCGAACAGGATGAACATGAAAACAAAGCTGGCAGATATGCGCGCAACCGAGCCGAACATCCCGTCATCGGTGTAGAAAATGCGAAACAGCATCGTATCTGTGCGCAATCCGCTAAAGGTGAGCATGCCGGGCACATAGGCGCCCCAATAGGTTATATAGGTGAAGCTCGCCAATATCAGGATCGGGATCACCCAGCCCGTCGTGCGCCGCGTGAATTCCACGGCCAGCGCCAGCGCAATCAGCGTGAAGGCCCAGTCATGCCACGCCATGCGCATACCACGGTCGTAAAATGCCTGTTCTCCCAGTAGCAGATAGACCACGAGAGAGATCGAAAGCGCCGCAAGTGTCAGATCGATTGCAAGAACCAGCCGCCGCCCGGTTTGACCGCGCGCTTGCCATGCAGGATAGAGCAGCGCGCACAGCACCCCGAAGCCCGCAAAATGGATCACCGAGGTCATGAGTTCCGGCCAGGTCGCGAAAGTGTTGAACCAGATATGCAGCAGCGCCAGCCCCACACCAAACCAGAAAGCCGCCCGCCCGCAAAGGCTGTCCGGGCTGCGCAATCCGGCCATACCGGATGTCATGGCGTCAGTGGGGGCCTCGGTGGGCCGCTGCGGCTGGTCGCTGGGCATGTCACTCTCCGAAGATTGGCTGCATGTAAAAGATGTCACCCGTTGCCCCGGTCAGGGCAACGGTGCCGGTATTCTGTCCAGACCTGGGTGTTAGGTTCAGGGGGGACCGAAACACGAAGCGAAGGCCCCTGTTCGGGCCCACAGACTCACTCTACCGGTTGCAGGTTTTCGGGGATTTCCAGCCCGACTTCCTCAAAATACCGCGCCGCGCCTGCATGCAGGGGCAGGGGCAAGCCTGCCAGTGCGTTGTCCAGCGACATATCGCAGGTGGCAATATGAACATTGCACAAGAAGCCCAGATTCTCGTAAATCGCTTTGGTGAACAGATAAACATCCTCTTCAGGGACATCGGCATTGACCGACAGGAAGTTGGGCTGTGCAATCGTGTCGATCGGCTCTGGCTGGTTGGGATATGTTTCGGCAGGAATGGTGATCGGGAAATACATGTTCAGCCCGCCATCGAAGGCCGCTGCCTGATCTTCCGTGAAGGACAGCAGCGTCACGCGATCACCCATCTGCGCCTTTGCCTGTGTCACACTCCCCACGCCGAAGCCCGAATTGACGATCATCCCGTGGATATTTCCGTTAATCATGGATTCAACCGAAGGGGCAAAGCCTTGATAGACAGTATCCATGTCTTCATCGACATTGATACCGAAATTGCCAAGGTAGAATCTGGCCGAATGTTCCGTGCCGGAATTCCGCGCACCAATGGAAAATCGCCCGCTGAAATCGCGCAGATCATCGACCGTGCCGGTTTCTGCGCGGTCAGATGTCACAAGGATATGCTTCACACTGGGCCAAAGCAGCGCGATGGAGCGCAGATTTTCCTGTGGCCCCTCGGATTCCAGAATGCCCGAACCTTCGCGCGCCCACTGACCGAAAATAGCCAGATAAATTCCGAATTGTGCCTGATCGTCGCGCATCAGTCCGACATTCTCGCCAGAACCGGCAGAACTGATCGCAGAGATATCAATACCATGCGCTGCCTGAAGCTGCATCTTTGCAAGCGTCGCCAGCGCGACCCCGACCGGATAGAACGTGCCACCAGTCCCTGCCGTCGTGAGGATATAGCTTCTCTCCTCGGCATCGGCCGGCGAGGCTGCCCCGAGAGCGGCGCTTAGCGCAAAAATCGAAACGAAGCTGGTTGTCATGCGGTGAAATCGCTTCATGGTCATTTTCAATCTCCTGTTGATGTGCGCAATCTTGGTCCTTACGCATTTTCTGAATAGCGGTGCCGGTGTCCTTGTTCTTTTCGTCAATCAAGACATTTAAAGTATTGTTTCAGGCGCGGCATCGCGTGACACAGGAACCTTTGCAGCGCCAAACTTTGCTGCGAACCCGATACGCTTAGACAATTTGTCGTAGCCCTCTGAGTCAATATACTCATGGCTCTGGCATTATGGATGATCGAAAACTGGACTTATGCTTTCAGGGCTACGAGGGGATCGCGCCTATGAAATAAAACCGGGTGCGCTAAAAATAAGCTTTCGCAAGTTTCCGACGAGTGCGTGTGGGATGCGGCCTTTGTGTGTTGGGCGAATGACCGCGTTAGACTGATAAGGCGGTCACCCAGACTGGCCCCCGTCATTCCGGTTCTATGATGCGCCCACGGCGACTGTCAGCTTCATGCGCATAGCTGTCGCTCGAAGGTGACAGGGCGAATGGCCGCTACCGCCGAATACTGCTTTTGCGATGCTGCACAGTCACATTCAGCTTGATTCTCATTGAAATGGCGGTTGCATGTTCGACCCACGCAAGCATTCATTCGTGAGGTTTGTAATCCGTGTTCTTGGTGTAATGGAACGCGAGGGTTTTGCTTTTGGCTTGCTCGCTCAAGGTCGAGATTGTCAGCCCTGCTCTTGTCCGCGACCTGTAAGGTCGCCGCCCACCAGCCAGTCACGAAATTCAGCAACCTCCGAGCGGTTAAGGGCGTCACTTTCGATAATCATGAAATAGGCTTCGCGGATTGGCAGGCGAAAAGAGAAAGGACTGACCAACAGCTTCTTCTCCAGATAGGGCTCTGCGAAACTTTCATGTATGATGCCCGCAAGGCCGCCGCCGAGCAGCATCTGCAAGGCCATAAGCGATGAATCTGCTTTCGCTGCATGATTTGCCGGGCCAAGATCAAGCTGGTAATGCGACGAGAGCCTTTGCCATTCAACCTCTGATCCCATGACGAGTACAAGTCGATCAGCAGCCATAGCCGCAATATCCGGCGGGTCGCCAAAGCGTTCCGCGTGTTCGCGGGTGCAGATCACGATTCCGGTTTCATGTGACAGTTGCCACATATGCGGCTCTGTCCAGTTGCCAGTGCCATAGCGAATGTCGATGTCGATGCGCCTGTCGTCCAGTCGGTCAGACCAGACTGCGGTAGTCATATGAAGTTCGACATCAGGGTGCAGCGCAGAGAATTCTGCTATCCGCGGAGCCAGAACCAGTGCCCCATAAGTGACAGATGTTCGGATATGCAGATGCCTTTTTCTGCGTCGTGCGAACAGGCCAGAGGTTGCATCCTGCATTTCGCTAAAGGCTTTGCGGATCGGCAAAGCATAAGCCTGCCCCATATCTGTCAATGCAACACCATGCGGCAGACGTTTGAACAGATTGACACCCAGATGCTGTTCCAAAAGACGAATATGTTGGCTCACAGCTGCTGGAGTAAGGTTCAGGTCTTCGGCTGCGGCAGAAAAGCTGCTGTGCCGGGCGGCAGCTTCAAATGCGCGCAGCCAGGTGACGTGGGGCAATCTTGACATGGGCGTCGCTCCTGTGAGGCTGGCGCAGTATGTACCGCAAACAGGTATCATGAAAATGGTGCCTTTGGGTGCGCGCTTGAAAATTTAGCGCCCCTGAGCCGGAAGAGCCGTTGTTTGCAGCGCAAACATACGCAGGCCAGACATATCCTGAACCCTTCAGGGGAAACAGGTGGCAGAATATGACTACATCATTGTTGGGGCCGGGTCGGCGGGCTGTGTCCTTGCGGACCGGTTGAGCGCAGATCCGCGCACGCGCGTCCTTGTTCTAGAGGCAGGTGGTTGGGACAGGCATTTCTGGATCAAGGTGCCGTTGGGCTATGCGTTCGCCCATACCGATCCGCGAATATCGGTTCAATGCGCGACCGAGAGTGACGCAGGATTGGCAGGCCGGCGCAATTCATGGCCGCGCGGTCGGGTCGTGGGGGGGTGCAGTTCCATCAATGCAATGGCCTATATGCGCGGCCTGCCAGTCGATTTTGAAGATTGGGCTGGGTCGGGTGCAAATGGGTGGGGCTGGCAAACTGTTCGCGCCATTTACAACAGCCTTGAGGCGACAGATGACGCCCGCGCAGATGGTCCGGTCAAAGTCAGTGATCTGTCGCGACATATGCACCCATTTTCCAAAACCTTTCTGGACGCCGCAGCCGAGATCGGTTGGCCGCTCGTCGAGGATCTCAATGAGGGTACAGAAGGGCTTGGCCGCTATCGCAGCACCGTTTGGATGGGGCGCCGTTGGTCGGCTGCAGATGCGTTTCTGCGCCCCGCGTTGAAACGCGGTGGGGTCCGGCTAGAGATTTATGCGCAAGTGCAGCGGATCGAAATCGAAGCAGGCGCAGCGCGCAGTGTCCTCTATCGCCAGCATGGCGCGATCTGCAAGGCAACGGCACGGCGCGAGATCATTCTCTCTGCCGGTGCGGTGCATTCGCCGCAAATCCTTCAGCTTTCCGGCATTGGTCCGGGGGCTTTGCTGCAATCGCACGGGCTTGCCGTGCACAACGCATTGCCAGAGGTTGGACGCGGTCTGCAAGACCATCTTGCCGTGACCTACAGTTTCGCAGCCCGGTCCAAAACACTCAACGCCATTCTGGGCACTCCGCAGGGACGTCTTCTAAGTGGGTTGCGCTATCTTGCAACGCGCGGAGGCCCGCTTTCGGTGCCGGTCAATCAAGTCGGGGGATATGTCGCGTCTGGTGGTCATAGGGCCATGCCGGATACACAGATCTACTGTAATCCGATGGTTCATTCCTATGGCGCAAGCGGGCCGAAGGTAACGCGCGGGTCTGGCTATATCCTGTCGGCGCAGCCCTGCCGCCCCACCAGCCGCGGCGAAATCCGCATCACGTCACCCTCGCCGGACGATCAACCGGGGATCTGGCCCAACTCGTTGGCTACCCAAGATGACTGTGAAAGCGCCATTCGTGCGGGGCGGCTTCTCCAACGCCTCGCTCAAAGTGACACCCTGTCGCGGGTAAGGCTTGCGCCCATTGGTCCCGACCTGCTGGCGCTTGATGATGACGCTTTGCTTGATGACTTTCGCGCGCGCGCCTCGACCGTGTTCCACCCAAGTTGCACGTGTCGGATGGGGGATGACCCCGCGCGTTCCGTTCTGGATGCGCGGCTGCGGGTTCATGGCACGGGGCGCTTGCGCGTGGTTGATGCATCGGCCTTTCCCAATATCACCTCGGGCAATACAAATGCCCCAACCATGATGCTGGCCGCCCGCGCGGCTGGACTGATCCTGGAGGATAACAGATGACCGACATTGATCGTTTTTATATCGACGGGGCATGGGTCGCAGCGCAAGGCGTGCAGACCATGCCAATCCTCAATCCCGCGACAAACAGCCAGATCGGCATACTGACGCTGGGGGATACAGCGGATGTAGACGGCGCCGTTGCAGCGGCAAAAGCTGCGTTCGAGAGTTGGGGGTTCACACCGAAGGCCGAACGCCGGGCATTTCTGGCACGCCTGCTGGCTATCAGCAAGGCGCGCGAGGAAGAGATGGCGCAGGCCATCACCGCCGAGATGGGCGCGCCCATCACGCTCTCGCGGGAACAGCAGGCCGCCTCTGGCACCGGCCATTTGCGTGCCTTTCTGGACGCTTTTGATGCGATGCAGGAAGAAGAAACCCTGCCAAATGGCGATATCCTATCTTACGAGCCGATTGGTGTTTGCGGATTGATCACCCCTTGGAACTGGCCGGTCAACCAAATTGCACTCAAGGTTATTCCAGCACTTGCCGCCGGCAATACCTGCGTCTTGAAACCATCCGAACACACACCACTTTCGGCGCGGCTTTATGCCGAGATGATCCATGAAGCGGGATTCCCCAAAGGCGTGTTCAACCTTGTGTTCGGGGATGGCCCGACTGTTGGATCAGCGCTGTCGAAACACCCTGATGTGGCGATGATGTCTTTCACCGGCTCCACCCGTGCTGGTATCTCTGTTACCAGAAATGCTGCCGAAAGCGTCAAGCGCGTGGCGCTGGAACTGGGGGGCAAATCGCCCAACATCATCTTTGCGGATGCCGATCTTGAAGCGCGCGTGCCGGAAGGTGTGTTCGAGTGCTTCTCGAATAGCGGCCAGTCCTGCAATGCACCTACACGGATGCTGGTGGAGCGCAGCGTATATGATGACGCCGTGGCCCTGGCGGCGCAAGCGGCCCTTTCGCAGGCTGTGGGCGACCCGCTGAAGGAGGGCGACCATATCGGCCCGCTTTTCGACCAGATTCAGTATGACCGCGTGCAGGCCATGATACAGAAGGGCCTTGATGAGGGCGCGCGGCTGGTTGTCGGCGGTACAGGCAAGCCTGATGGGTTCGAGACAGGCTGGTATGTCAAACCGACGCTATTTGCCGATGTGACCAACGACATGGCCATCGCCCAACAGGAAATCTTTGGCCCTGTCTTGGTGATGATCCCTTTTGACAGCGAGGACGATGCCATAGCACTCGCCAATGATACGCCATTCGGTCTGGATGCCTATGTCTCGACCGCGGATGAGGCCCGCGCGTTGCGCGTGGTGCGGCGACTGCGCGCGGGGGGCATTCACATCAACGGGCGTGCGACAGACTACGGATCGCCCTTTGGCGGGTTCAAGCAATCCGGCAATGGCCGCGAAGGTGGCGCGCACGGGTTGACCGAGTTTTACGAGGTGAAGGTCCGCCCGCCATTTCAGCCGTGATCCGAAAACAGCAAGAGCCGGACCGCGCAGTCCGGCCCGATATTCAGGCGGTTTCACGCTCTGGCAGGGCCAAGCCGTCGAACCCCTGCTTTGCCAGCACGCGATACGTGCTGCGCAGCGCGCCACGGTCACAATAGCACCCGCGCAGATGCCGCTTGCCACTGTCGGCAACATAGCCTTCGCGCCCGTGTACAATACGGTGGTTGTCGAACACGACGCAATTCCCCGCCTGCGAGCGGAACCGCACAATGAAGCGGTCCTCCTGCATCAGGCGTATGAATTTTATGAATGCCGGATAATATTCGTCCAGTAGGTCTTGTGGCAGGTCCAGCGTGTCTTGCAGGTGCTGAGAAATCGTCACCCCTGTCACTTTGCCCTGCTGGTCAGTCTCGATCACCCGTTGATGCGCGCGGTAATCAAGTTTGTCATGTCGATAGAAGAAGGGGATGTCATATGTTGCCAGAAGCCGGAATGCCTCCGGGTCTTCGGCGCGCAGAGTTTCGGCTACGGCGGCACCATCAAGAAACAGGGACATGCCGCCTTCGACTGTATTCTCCAGACAATGCAGAAATTGCAGACCCGGCGCTGCCTCTTCCCCGGGCAGGTCGGTGTGCATTTCCAGCGGTCCGGCAGTGAAGGCTAGGTTGGTCGGTGCAATCTCGACACGAACCTCGAAGAAATACCCTTCGGCAGACGGGGTGATACTCCCCAATGATTCCACCAGTGCTGTCAGGCTTTCCTTGCCCGGCTCCATTCCAGTGACAATAGCGATCCCATCCTCGATCAGCGCCCTGCAAAAGCGCGCGCGACCGTCATCACTTTCGAGAACCGCAGATTGCGGCACGCGGGCGATGCGCGGTTCAAAATCACTCCGCCACAGATTGCGCGGTAGATCGGCGGGGTCATGTGGACGCCCTTGCTTGGCAATATCGCGCAGCAGCGCCATCGGGATACAAGAGATCACCGCCTCCTCCGACCAGGAGATGCGCAAGCCGTCTTCCTCTATCCATGCGGCTGTGGCCCGCGGAGGGGTTGGAAGTGCCGAACTGTCGAAAATACGTTCGCGCGTTTGCGGATCAATGCAACTGGTGCACGCATCGCGCAGCCAGTAATAGTTGAAATACTGTGACATAGCCCCGAATTCTAGGGTCAGGCCGCGTTCAGAAAGTGAAATGGAGTTGGTCATGGCGCGCCTTTCTCAATTGGCGTAATCGGGGTCGTCGCGGTCAAGGATGCGGCGGATCTGGGTCAGATGCGCTTCGGCCTGGCCGGGGTAGTCATCAAGCTCGCGCGCGGTCTTTTCCGCAATCTCATCCGATAACAGGCGCAAGGGTTGGCCGGTCTGTAGCGCGCGGATGTAGGTCTCGGCGGCGCGCTCGAAATAATAAAGCCGGTTGAATGTGTCAGCCACAGTGGTCCCGATCACCAACAC
>SLAT01000198.1 GCA_007126715.1 Roseinatronobacter sp. | reverse complement strand
CAAAGGCCGCCGATGTCGCATCGCAAACGGTCAGCCCTGCGCGATCGGCCGGGATCATGTCGCCATGTGGCATACGCACGCCAGAGGTGGTGCCGTTCCATGTGAAGACAACATCGGTGTCATAGTCGATGCTGGCCATATCGACGATCTGACCGTAATCAGCGGTCTTGACCTCGGCATCCAACTTCAGTTGCTTTACAGCATCCGTCACCCAGCCCGCGCCAAAACTTTCCCATGCAACCATCGTGGTTTTGCGCGCGCCCAAGAGTGACCACATCGCCATTTCCACAGCACCCGTGTCGGATGCAGGCACAATGCCGATGCGGTAATCGTCCGGTATGCCCAGAATTTCGCGGGTGCCGTCAATCGCGGCTTTCAGCTTGGATTTGCCCACAGCAGCACGGTGCGAGCGCCCAAGGGGCGCGTCAGCCAGTTTTGTCAGTTCGAATGTGGGGATTTTGGCGCAAGGGCCAGAAGAAAAGCGCGGATTTGCCGGGCGCTGTGCCGGTTGAACAGGTATAGACATGGTATCCTTCCAGATAAATGCCCTTCGTTGGGGAAGGGTGTCCCACTGCTGCCTCTACGGCGCAATCCGGGCTGGCACAAGATAGAAAATTGCACTAGAGCGCCGCTTGAGCGTGCAAAAACGACGCAGGCTGTTCACCATAGGAAACTTGCCCGGACCCTTGCCCATGTATGTCGCCACATTGTTGACCAATCCCGCCACACCAAAGCTGGACGCCGCCACTGTCGAGGCCCTTCGCAACGCATGGGGCGGAGGAGAAGCCCTTTGGCTGAACCCCGGCGTTGCGGCCGAATTCTCGTTACAGGCGATGCCGGGGAACCTGTGGAATGTATGGCAGGATTTGCAGCCGCTTGGTATTGATCTGGCGGTTCAAGCCGCAGAGGGGCGGCGCAAGCAAATGTTGCTGGCCGATATGGACAGCACCATGATCGGGCAGGAATGCATTGACGAACTGGCTGATGAGGCGGGCGTAGGTGCATATGTCGCCGGGATCACTGCGCGCGCGATGAATGGCGAGTTGGAGTTTGAAGACGCGTTGCGCGAACGCGTGGCGCTGCTCAAGGGGTTGGATGAGGGCGTGATTGCCAAGGTTCTGGAAACACGAATCACTTTCACTCCCGGCGGGCGCGAGTTGATTGCTACGATGAAGGCCAATGGCGGATATGCGGCGCTGGTTTCTGGCGGGTTCACGGCCTTTACGACCCATGTGGCGCAGGCGCTGGGTTTCGACCAGCACCGTGCCAATACACTCCATGTCGAAGCGGGCAAGCTAACCGGAACCGTCGCCGAGCCGATTTTGGGACGCGAAGCCAAAGTAGATGCGCTGAACACGATCAGCGCCGAACTGGGCTTGGTGCCTGCCAATGTGATGGCGGTGGGCGACGGGGCGAATGATCTGGGGATGCTGGCGCGTGCAGGTGCCGGTGTTGCCTTGCACGCCAAACCCAGCGTCGCTGCACAGTGTGACTTGCGGATCAATCACGGCGATCTCAGCGCGCTGCTATATCTGCAAGGCTATGGGGTGGATGATTTCTGCGCATAAGCGTGAACATGTGAAGTTTTTTTCGCCCGCTTCTGGCAGTGCGCCTTTGACTGTGGCATTCTTCGGTTAGTGTCTGGCACAAACTGCCGAATTTGGCGCGACAGGGGAAGAAACATGCCAATAAAGAACCGATTTTCTGAAATGCTACCTGAAATCACTGCCTGGCGGCAGGATTTTCACGCCCATCCCGAATTGCTGTTTGACTGTCATCGCACAGCGGGCATCGTTGCCGAAAAGCTGCGCGAGTTCGGCTGTGATGAGGTGGTCGAGGGCATCGGGCGGACAGGTGTTGTGGGGGTGATCCGCGGCAAGAATACCTCTTCCGGCCGTGTGGTTGGTTTGCGCGCAGATATGGACGCGCTGCCGATCCATGAGGCGACAGGGGCCGATCATGCCTCGAAAGAGGCGGGCAAGATGCATGCTTGTGGCCATGACGGTCACACGGCCATGTTGATGGGTGCAGCCAAGTATCTGGCCGAAACGCGCAACTTTGATGGCACGGTCGTCGTGATCTTCCAGCCTGCCGAAGAAGGTGGCGGCGGCGGAGATGAGATGTGCCGCGACGGGATGATGGAGCGGTTCGGAATTCAGGAAGTCTATGGAATGCACAACTGGCCGGGCACGCCAGCGGGTGAATTCGCGATTCGTCCGGGTGCCTTCTTTGCTGCTACCGACCAGTTCGAAATCGCGGTCGAAGGGCGTGGGGGTCATGCCGCTAAACCACATCAATGTGTGGATACGACCGTCGTTGCGGCACATCTGGTTGTTGCCATGCAAAGCATTGTCAGCCGGAATGCAGACCCGACGCTGGAAATGGTCGTTTCGGTCACCTCTTTCGTGACCGAGTCGCAGGCTTTCAACGTCATTCCCCAGCATGTGACCCTGCGCGGTACCGTGCGCACGCTCAGCCAGGAAATGCGCGATCTGGCAGAGACACGGATCAAGGCCTTGGCCGAACATACCGCCACTGCGTTCGGGGCGAAGGCGCATGTCGATTACCGGCGTGGTTATCCGGTTATGGTCAATTCCGAAACCGAGACTGAACATGCCGCCGCCGCGGCGCGCGCTGTTTCCGGCCAATGCGCCAGCGCGCCTCTGGTCATGGGCGGCGAGGATTTTGCCTATATGCTACAGGAACGTCCGGGCGCCTATATCCTTGTCGGAAATGGCGACACGGCTGATGTGCATAACCCTGCCTATGACTTTAATGATTCGGTCATTCCTGCCGGGTGCAGTTTTTGGGTGGAACTGGCAGAGCAACGCATGCCCGCTGCCTGATGAGCGATCCAAACACTGAAAAAGCCCCGGATTTACCGGGGCTTTTTCTATGCGATATAGCCGCTATCAGGGGCAAGGTGCTTCGTAGTAGGTGCCGTCACCGCGCGCATAGGCACATCTGCCTGTGCGTGTGTTCTGCGCCAGCAATGTCCCTGCTGCTGCGCCAGCAACCGTTGTCAGAATGGTCCAGTTTGTGTTGGCTCCAAGCAGGTTACCAACAGCCAGACCACCTGCCGCGCCAGCAACACCGCCAACGACGCTACGTTCGGTCTGGGTCATCTGGCACCCAGCCAAGGTCAGCGCTGCGGCAAGTATGGTGATGGGGAATAGTTTCTTCATGGTCACTCCTTTCGGGCAAAGCCCTCGTCATCTATGCGCCCACATTAACAGATTCTTGACGTCTGTCACATCTTGTTAGGATGCTGGGCGAATTCTTACCGATGCCAAACTGATGATTTGGCGAAAGATTGCCACATTTGCGGCGGCGTCTTTCCGGTATTTCCGGTAATTATATTGCTTGGTTGCGCGCAGCGTGCGGCATAGCAGATGTGATCTGCGCTTTATTGTATCGCCAGGTCTATATGAAAGGATGTGCCGCGTTCGCTGAAGGACACGTAGCATCCTTGCGCGGCAATCTCTGCCCCGGCCACGGCAAAATGAATTTTTGCGGATGTCATGTCGACAATCGTGCCACCATCGTTCAGCGCGGCCCATAGATTGTCTTCTATCCGCATGCGTTGCGAACGCGCGACAAGCTGAACGCTGGTTTGCGTTGTGCACACCTCTATTTCGCCACCCCAGGGAATTGTAGTTTCCAGACACATAAGAAGCAGAAACACCAGTTTGACCTGTTGCCGCGTCAACTCGGTTTCACAGGACCAGTTGACCTTGTGTTTTTGATGCGGCTGCAAGGCGTCAAGAATGGACACGATTTCGGAACGCGATATCGACTGCCCTGACGATACCATACCAAAGGCGATGCGGTAGTATCGCAAGCGGGCATTCGCACTTTCCGTGCTTTCCGCGACAAGCGACAATTCTGGCCCCTGCACCTGCGTGGACAATTGCAACAACTCAACCCCGTTGCCGATTGCGCCGAGCGGGCTGACCAGATCATGGC
This sequence comes from Roseinatronobacter sp., assembly GCA_007126715.1. Lineage (GTDB taxonomy): Bacteria > Pseudomonadota > Alphaproteobacteria > Rhodobacterales > Rhodobacteraceae > Roseinatronobacter. Next base: position 4,097 of record SLAT01000198.1, on the reverse strand, counting down.
AAATTCGGGATACGACCAACGCAGTCAGGTTTTGAATGGTGTTTCCAGTTTGCTCTGCGAAACCCGCAGCGCTATGAATGGCATTATGAGCCATCATGTCTTAACTCCCGGAATGCTTGTGCGCCATCCCCAGTATCCAGAATGGGGGATCGGACAGGTTCAATCACGTATTGGCGAAATGGTTACGGTCAATTTCGTTGAAACGGGTAAACAGGTAATTAATGGGTCGAAGGTCTCGCTTGTTATTGTCTATGAAGAATAGCCCCAGTTGTCACAACCGTCGCGTGCAATCAAGTCCGTTTCAGGAAATTTTTGAGGCAAAAATGTGTCGCAGCGATGATTCTGGGTGGAATCTAGTGTCAAACAGGCAGGAGAAACGAATTAAATGAGCTTGGCAGGACCGGGATTTGCGCAATCTTGTCGGTTGACAGTGCGCCTTGCACAGACCGAAGATGATCTTCTGGCTGCACAAAGGCTGCGCTACCGGGTGTTCATAGAGGAAATGGGCGGCAGCGGTACCCTGGTTGATCATGATGCGCGGCTGGAGCGTGACAGGTTCGACGCAATCTTTGACCACCTCTTGTTGATAGATGAGGCGCGCGATCCGGCACAAGGTGATCATGTCGTCGGCGCCTATCGTCTGTTGCCCGATACCAGATTGACGGGCGCGGACCGGTTCTATTGTGATGACGAATTCGACCTGACACCGCTGCGTGCCTCTGGTCGCCGCTTGCTGGAACTGGGCCGGTCCTGCATAGACCCGCTTTACCGAGGGGGGACCGGTATGCTGCAACTATGGCAGGGGTTGGCGCAATATGTCCTGAGGCATGAAATCGATATTCTGTTCGGGGCGGCCAGCTTTCATGGCGATGATCCGCGGCGTTGGGCGCAATCGCTTGGTTGGCTTCACCACCACCATCTGGCCCCTAGCGAAATTCGCGTGCGTGCGCGTCAGGATAACGGGTTTTCACCAATAGCCGCTGACCTTCTGGACCGACGAAACGCCTTGATGCAAATGCCCTCGCTAATACGGGCGTATCTGCGCTTGGGGGGAGAGATTGGCGAGGGGGTATATCTGGACCCAGATTTTCGCACGACGGATGTCTGCATCATTCTTGATACAGCGCAGATGTCGGCGCAGGCACGTGACTTCGCAACTCGTTCGGGGGGTGGGGGCAGCTTGCTGTGACCTGGATATCAGACATTCCCCCACCGCGCAGCACCATCGGGTTGCGAGCATGGCCGCGTATCGTGTGGCGCGGGGGGATGCTGTTTTTCCTTGTTCTTGTAGGGCTGGGGGTGAAGCTGGTGCTGCGTGTAATCGAGCGGCCCCTATTCGGTTTGCGTCGTCCGATAACACCGTGGATCACACAGGCTGTCTGCCGTATGGCGCTGATGATTATACGGCTGCCCCTGCATATCGAGGGGCAACCCATGCGCCAGCGCGGGGCCATCGTGGCAAATCACGCGTCCTGGCTGGATATTTTCGTGCTCAATGCAGCCGACAGGGTGTTTTTCGGTTCCAAGGCGGAAGTGGCTGATTGGCCGGGTATCGGGTGGCTGGCCCGCGCGACTGGCACGGTCTTTATCCGCCGTGACCGCCGCGAGGCCAGCCAGCAAAAACTGCTGTTCGAAGCGCGCTTGCGGGCGGGGCACCGGCTTTTGTTCTTTCCCGAAGGCACAAGTTCCGATGCGCAGCGGGTTTTGCCCTTCAAATCAACGCTTTTTGCGGCGTTTTTTGTACCGGAATTGCGGGATTTCCTGCATATTCAGCCTGTCAGCATAACCTACCATGCCCCTAAAGATGCCGATCCGCGTTTCTATGGATGGTGGGGCGATATGGATTTTGCGGCGCATTTGCTGGCGGTTCTGGCCCAGCAGAGGCAAGGGCGGGTGACTTTGGTGTTTCACAAACCCATCGAAGTGGCCGAAATGGCGGACCGCAAGGCAATGACATTGGCGGCAGAGGCTGCTGTGCGCGCAGGCTTTGCCGCGTAGACCTGGTCATCGCCACCTGACAAAAGCTAGCCAATGACAGGTCTGAGGGTTTTGCGGACGGTGGGGCTGGCTACAAAGCCGCGCAGCGTCGGGCCGCGGAGCGGCGATCCTGCCTTCGATCTATAGCGCTTTATGCTAGCCAAACCCGCAAAAGATGAAAGCTATGCACTGGCAGCAGCCAAATCGCCGTGCCGTGGGGGCGGCCCGGCGATGCGCTGCGGCCTTCGGCCTTTGCTCCGCGCAGCTAAAAGCAGATGAACGACCGCTATGTCCCGCAAAGCTGACCTTAGTTCCTTATGGCAGCACTTTGTGTCAGGTGCGGAATACTAGCGCAGCGGGGCCGTCAATCTGGACAGGGCTGCAACCGGGTCGGCATCTGACCAGATTTCCTCGCCAAAGGCGAAGAAATCGGTCACAGGGGCGAAGGATTCGACAAGTTCAAGGCTAAGTGCGCCTTCTGCGACGACGGGCAGTTCGATCACTTCTGACCACCACTCAAACACCTCGCGCGCGACGGGTTGCCCATCCCCAAGCGCTGTCTGGCCGACCGGGCCAAAGCTGATGTAATCTGCCCCTGCCTCGCCCGCACTCATCCCGTCATGACGCGATGTTGCGCAAAACGCACCGATAATCGCATCGTCGCCCATCTCGTCGCGCAGCTTGCGGATGCGGGCGTTTGTTTCTGTCAGGTGCACGCCATCCAGCCCCAGCCGCTCGACCATCAGGACATGATCGGAAATCACCATCGCCACATCATGGGCATGTGCGATATCACGCAACGCGTCCCCGGTGCGCAGAATGATGTCTTCATCGCGCGTTGCCAGCGACAGGCGCAGGCAAGCCACCTCATGCGCGTCCAGCACCCGCGCCAGAATTGCTGGAAATGTTTCCAGATCAATGGCAGGCGGGGTGATAAGGTACAGTTGCGGTGTGTCAGCGCTCATGGCGTGCCTCTTTTGCAAGTCTTGCGCTCTCTTAGCCTGCGCAAAGGGCGGAAACAAGCGCGCCCGCTTGAAGCAGCGGCGCAGGGGCGCTAAGGGCAGGGCCTTGCCCTTGCACCCAGAGGCCCCATGACCGCGCTTGATGACCAGCTATTTGATGCACCCACCCCCTATATGGTGCTGGTGCGCCCCCAGATGGGCGAAAATATTGGCGCTGCGGCGCGCGCGATGTTGAATTTCGGCTGTGCGCGTATGCGTTTGGTCGCGCCGCGCGATGGCTGGCCGAATCCCAAAGCCTCGGCAATGGCGTCGGGGGCATATAAGGTGCTTGACCGTGCCGGGGTGTTTGATGACCTGCCCGCGGCAATTGGCGATTGTGACTATGTCTTTGCCACAACCGCGCGAGGGCGCGGGCTGACCAAGCCGGTGCTGACACCAGAACACGCCATGGTTCAGGCCCGCGCTATGGCGGCACAGGGCAAACGTGTCGCTGTACTGTTTGGCCCTGAGCGCGCGGGGCTTGAGAATGAGGATGTTGCGCGCGCGAATGCCATCATCACAGTGCCAGTAAACCCCGCCTTCTACTCGCTCAACCTTGCGCAATGCGTGTTGCTGGTAGCCTATGAATATGCACGCCTTGGCGCAGATACCCCGCCCGAAGTGATGGCAATGGCTGGCACGGAATTTGCCACTGCCATTGAACGCGAAAAGCTGGGTGACCATTTCGAACAGCGGCTGGAAGATGCGGGGTTTTTCTTTCCAGCTGGCAAGGCTGAGAACATGAAGCTGAACCTGCGCAACATGTGGGCACGGCTGGCGCTGACGCGCGCGGATGTGCAAAGCCTGCATGGAATGCTGCGCAAACTGGTTGGCGGGCAGGGGCAGCGCTAAGCCGCGCTGTGTGTCGCAGGGTGTTCTTCTTGGCTTGAACCCAAGGCGTGCACACACTAGCTTCCGCGAGACTGAGACAGGAGCGCCAGATGGCCCGCAAACGCGCGATTTTTGAAGATGTCGGCGACACGACGACCCCTCCCACAGCCCCGACAACCGGTGTGATTGATCGCCATCCCAAAGGCGCGCGCGGCGCTATCAGAATATGGCTTATGTCGCTCTTCGCGCTGGTGTGCCTGATGATCGTTGTCGGCGGCATGACGCGTT
>SLAT01000341.1 GCA_007126715.1 Roseinatronobacter sp. | reverse complement strand
TCAGGCGCAGGTGATCACCGGCATCATCGCGGGTGAAGCGCGGCTTGCGGGCGTCTGGGCGCCCAACACCTATACGCTGCAGGAACGCGCCAATAGCGATTACTTGTGTTCGGGTGCGGATGCGGGCGCGATTGTGCCCGGTGCGCTGGTGGTGCGTCCGGGTTTTGCCGAAGAGCATCCTGACCGTGTGGCCCGCGTTCTGGCCACGTTCCTGCGCGGTGTCGTCTGGGCACGCGAGAACCCCGAAGAAGCCCGCCGCCATCTGGTCGATTTCTACTCTGATGGCGGGGTCGAGATTTCGGACAACGCGATCAACGCAGAATTCGACCTGCGCCCGACCTTCAATCTGGAAGAGCAGCTTGCCATTCTGGACCGCTCAAACGGGCATAGCGATGTCGATCAGTGGCTGACAGCCATTGGCGATTTCATGACTTCGGTGGGAACAACAGAAACCACGCCGGATGCAGCTGACTATATCAACCCAAGCTTCATGCAGATGGTCATGGACGACCCCGAATTGCGGGCCATTGCCAACAACGAATGATGCGATCAACGACCTGCCGCCCGTTAAGGGTGGCAGGTTTCAACCTCAAAGGATGACGAGATCAAGATGGCGATCACCTATCTGAAAAAAGCCGACAAAACGCCGGAAACCGAGTCTGCGCAGGCGCAGGCTGTGGTCACCGAAATGTTGTCGCGGATCGAGGCCGAGGGCGAGGATGCCGTGCGCGCCTATGCCAAGACGCTGGACAAGTGGGACGGCCCCATCCTGATCACCCGCGAAGAAATGGACGCCCGCGCAGCCGAGGTGCCCGATCAGGTCAAGCAAGACATCGCCTTTGCGGTGGAACAGGTGCGCGGCTTTGCTATCGCACAGCGCGACTCGGTGCGCGATTTTGAAATGACCATGCCCTCTGGCCTGACCGCAGGCCAGAAATGGGTGCCGTGCAATGTGGCCGGGTGCTATGTGCCCACGGGGCGCTATGCGCATATCGCATCGGCCTGCATGTCCGTGGCAACGGCCAAGGCGGCGGGTGTGAAGACTGTTGTCGCCTGCTCGACCCCGTTCCGGGGCGGCGCGATGCATCCTTATGTGCTATATGCGATGCGCGAAGCCGGGGCCGATGTTGTCATGACGCTGGGCGGTGTGCAGGCGATTGCCAGCATGGCCTATGGCCTTTTCACCGGCCAGCCCGCTGATGTGATCGTCGGGCCGGGCAATAAATTCGTGGCCGAGGCCAAGCGCATGTTGTTTGGCAAGGTCGGTATTGATGTTTTCGCAGGCCCGTCCGAGATTGGCATTCTGGCCGACAAGACAGCAGACCCCGAAATCGTGGCCGTCGATCTGGTCGGTCAGGCCGAGCATGGACATGAATCGCCCGCATGGTTGTTTACCGATGATCGCGCCCTGGCCGAGAAGGTCATCGCCCGCGTGCCAGAACTGATCGCAACCCTGCCCGAACCCGCACGCGACGCCGCCGATGCCGCATGGCGCGATTACGGCGAAGTCATCCTGTGCGACACGCGCGAAGAACTGGTCACGGTATCGGATGAGTACGCGTCCGAGCATCTGGAAATCCATTGCGCCGATCTGGACTGGTGGATGGAGAACCTGACCAATTACGGATCGTTGTTCGTGGGCGAGGAAACGACTGTTGCCTATGGCGACAAATGCTCTGGCCCCAATCACATCCTGCCCACCAAATACGCTGCGCGCTACTCGGCTGGGTTGTCGGTGCATAAATTCCTCAAACCGCTGACATGGCAAAAGGCCGACCGCGAGGCCAGCAAGGAACTGGCCATCCGCACTGCCCGCATCTCGCGGTTGGAAGGAATGGAGGCCCATGCCCGCACAGCCGATGCGCGGCTGGCCAAATATTACCCCGGTCATAATTTTGACCTTGGTGCGCCCGTCGAGTCGATCTCTTAATCTTATGGGTGTGGTTGCTGATCTTGGGCGTCCGCCCGAAATTCCGCGAGAGGCGCTGGCAGATGTGCAGGCGCTTCTCGCTTCGGCCCGGTTGCACCGCTATGCCGAAAACCCCACGCAACCGACGCCAGTTGCACAGCTAGAGCGCGCTTTTGCCGACCTGATCGGGCGGCGCTATGCGGTGGCGCTGAATTCCTGCGGCTCTGCGATGTTCATGGCGCTGAAAGGGGCTGGGGTGCGCCCCGGCGATCCGGTCCTGATGAACGCCTTTACCTTGGGGCCAGTGCCCGGCGCAGTAGACCATATCGGCGCACGCCCTGTGCTGGTCGAGATTACCGAAGACCTGACCATCGACATGGATGACTTGCGCGCCAAAGCCCGCAGCAGTGGCGCGCGGCATTTGCTCTTGTCGCATATGCGCGGGCATATCTGCGACATGAACGCGCTGGCAGAGTTCTGCACCTGCGAAGGCATTTCCCTGATCGAGGATTGCGCCCACACATTGGGCGCATTCTGGGCAGGGCAGCCCACGGGCAGTTTCGGTAGGGCGGGGTGTTTCAGCTTCCAGTCGGCCAAGCATGTCAACACTGGCGAGGGCGGCATTCTGGTCACAGATGACCCTGATCTGGCCGCGCAAGCCATTTTGCATTCGGGCAGTTATATGCTGTATGGGCAAAACGGCACGGTGCCATCCAGCGAGGTTATGGACCATTGGAAAACCCGCTGTGCAAATTACAGCCTGCGCATGTCCAATCTTGTGGCGACACTCGCCTTACCACAACTGCCGCTGATCCCTGAGCGGGTCGCCGATTGGAATGCCAGCCATGACCGCATTGCCGCGCGACTGGCCGTGCATCCGGGTTTTGCATTGCCCCGACGGCCACAGGACGAAGCCTATGCGCAAAGCTCGTTGCAATTCCGGCTACCGGGGGCCAGTGCCGCGCAGATGGCGCGGTTTGTGGCGGCTGTGCGCAGTGCTGGGGTCATGGTCAAATGGTTTGGCACCGAATTGCCCGAAGGCTACACCTCATCGCCGCCGCATTGGATCGGCGCGGATGCCAGCCTTGTCCCGCGCGCCTGTGCCATTCAGGCGACGCTCTGTGACATCCGAATTCCCCTTGGGCTGAGTGCGCAGGAGTGTGACCAGATTGCCGACACCCTGATGGAGGCCGCGTCGGTTCTGGATAAGGAAGGTACACTACATGGGCGCGCTTGATCATCTGTTCGACCTGACAGGGCGCAAGGCGCTGGTGACGGGCGGCAATTCCGGTATCGGGATGGCGATGGCGCGGGCGCTTGGCTTGCAGGGGGCCAGCCTGCATCTGGCCGCGCGCGACAGTGCCAAGCTGGATGCGGCCTGCAAGGAGCTTGCGCAAGATGGGTTAAATGCACGCGCCCACCCCACCGACCTGACCGATCCGGCGGCGCTGGAAAGCCTTGCGACAGCCACGGGCGGTGTGGATATTCTGGTCAATGCGGCTGGCGTCAATCTGCGCCAACCCTATGCCGAAGTCACGGCAGAAGCGTTTGATCTGCATATGGCGCTGCATCTGCGCGCCCCGTTTCTGCTGCTGCAACATCTCGCACCGGGCATGACCGCGCGGGGTTGGGGGCGGGTGCTGAACCTCGCCTCGTTGCAATCAAGCCGCGCTTTCCCGAACTCTGCCCCTTATGGCGCGGCCAAGGGGGGTATTGTGCAACTGACCCGCGCTATGGCGCAGGAATTTTCCGGGCAGGGGATCACCTGCAATGCCATCGCGCCGGGGTTCTTTCCAACGCCCCTGACAGCGCCCGTATTCAACGACCCGGAACTGGCTGCGGCCAATGCCGCGCGCACGGCGATCGGGCGCAATGGTGCGCTGGAAGACCTGCATGGCGCGACTGTGTTCCTGTGCTCTGACGCGGCGGGCTATATCACCGGGCAGACATTGTTCGTCGATGGCGGGTTTACCGCAAAATGAGGGATACCATGCGCGCGCTTGTCTATACTGGCCCCAACCAGATGATCGTCACCGACCAGCCCCGCCCTGAACCAGGACCGGGAGAGGTGCTTGTGGCCGTCCATGCGGTTGGCATTTGCGGCTCAGACATGCATGCCTATCACGGCCATGACGACCGCCGGCCCGCACCGCTGGTGCTGGGGCATGAAGCAGCAGGGCTGGTTGCATCCGGCCCGCGCAAGGGCGCGCGTGTGGCGATCAACCCGCTGGTGGTGGACCCGGATTGCCCCGCAGCCAAAGCAGGGCGTCCGCATCTGTCACCCAGCCGCGCGATTATCTCCATGCCGCCGCGCCCCGGTGCATTCGCGCAATATGTGACCATTCCCGAACGCAATCTGCTGACGGTGCCCGACAGCCTGAGCCTGAGTGTCGCAGCATTGAGCGAGCCTGTCGCGGTATCGTGGCATGCCATGCGCATCGGGCTGGAGCGGCTGGGACAGCCGCAACCCCGCGTTCTGGTGCAGGGTGGCGGGGCGATTGGCGTGGCGGCAGCACTGATTGCGCGACATCTGGGGGTTGCCAGCATTCATCTGGCCGAACCCCATGCCGGACGGCGCGACAAGTTGAAGGGCGAGGATGGTATCGAAGCCTTTGACCCGCTGACCCGTGACCCCGGTGAAAGTGCCTTTGATCTGATTATTGACGCCGTGGGCGCAGTCGCGACACGGCAGGCCGCTTCGCGGCTGGTGCGTCCGGGCGGCGTGATCGTGCATGTTGGCCTGCTTCCGGGGCAAGAAGGCTATGACATTCGCCGGATCACGCTTCAGGAAATCACCATCACAGGCAGCTATTGCTACACCCCTGATGATTTCGCCGCCGCATTGAACGCTTTGGCGCAAGGGGCCCTGGGCCAACTTGCCTGGGTCGAGGCGCGCGCTTTGGAGCAAGGACCTCAGGCCTTTGCCGATCTCGATTCAGGGCGTGTGGATGCAGCGAAGATCGTGCTGGAGGTGCAATAGCGCCGCGGATTGATAGTGTTGCTGTACGGGATTTGTTGACGTAACCAAGCAGGGAATGAAGCCGCGCAGCGTCGGGCCGCGGTGCGGCGATATTCGGTTAAATCTGTAGCGCTTTATGCTGGCCAAATCCGCGCAAGATCAGATATTTGCGCAGGTAGCAGCCAAATCGCCGTGCCGTGGGGGCGGCCCGGCGATGCGCGGCGGGCTGACGCCCTTGATTCCGCGCTTGGTGCGTTCACCTACCGCCCGCGACACCTCACCCCGCGTCACACCACTGTTTCGTATTGCAGGCTTTGGGTATTGACCCATGACACGCGCAGTTCAATCGGTGCGCCGCCATAATCAAGCGCCACGCGGCGGATATGCAAAAGTGGCGTGCCATCCGACACACCCAGTTCACGCGCACATTCGCCTTCGGCCTGCACCGCGCGCAGGGCTTCATGCGCGCGGTGGACGGTCGCACCCATGTCCAGCTGATACAACTGATACAGCGTATTGGGCAGGATTTCGGGCTGTGTTTCCAAAGCGCTGAAACGCGCGGCATCAAGCAGGATATGCTCATAGAGAATCGGCGCGCCTTCGACTTCGCGCACGCGGGTAATGCAGACCAGCTCTGCCCCATCTGCCAGACCCAGTGCCCTGACATCTTCCGCGCTGCCCCGTATCCGTGCGCGTGACAAGACGCGGCTTTCAGGGCGCAACGTGCTGCCATCGGGCCTGCGCAGGTTGAAGAAGCGAAACAGCACCGCATCGCTGTCATGGCTGGCGACGACCGTGCCCTTGCCCTGACGGCGGACAACAACGCCTTCGGCAGCCATGTCCAGAAGCGCCTTGCGCAGCGTTCCCACGGCCACGCCATATTCTTCGGCCAGACGGGTTTCAGGGGGCAGATATGTGCCCGGCGACCACTCGCCCGCGTCGATCCGCGCCATCATCAGATCGCGCAGCTGGCGGTGCAAGGGCTGCGCTATGGGGCGCGGGGCGTGTTCACTGTTCGACATGGGCAGGCTTCCTTTTTGTGCCGAAACCGGCTGACATCTGCATTGACAATGCTTTATCATATAAACTATATAGTTTTCAAGAAATCTCGATTGCTTTGGAACTGGACGGGCCGAATGGATACTGTGAAGATCACGCCGCAAGACGCAGCCTCGCTGGTGATCGCTGCCTTTGCCGCGTCGGGGATGCCTGAAGCTCTCGCCCGCCCTGCCGCGCAGGCGCTTGTGCTGGCCGAGCAGGAAGGGTTGCCCTCGCATGGTCTGGCGCGCGTTCCGTTCTACGCAGCGCAGATGCAGGCAGGCAAAGTGCAGGCAAGCGCCGAACCCGGCGTGACGCGTGACGGTGCCGTGATCCGTGTCGATGCGCGCTACGGGCTTGCCTTTGCCGCCATTGAGGCAGGCGCGCAGGCCGCGCGGGATGTGGCGCGGGAACTGGGCGTCGCGGTTGTATCCGTTACGCATTCGCATCATTTCGGTGTCGCCGGGCAAGCGGTTGAACCCTTCGCCCGCGAAGGGCTGATTGCACTGGCGCTGGCGAATGCGCCAGCGGCTATGGCCCCTTGGGGCGGGAATCGCGCGCTGTATGGCACCAACCCCATCGCCTTTGCGGCCCCGCGTGCAAATGGTGCGCCGCTGGTGATCGACCTGTCGCTGAGCCATGTGGCGCGCGGCAAGGTGATGCTGGCGCAAAAAGCGGGCAAGCCCATTCCCGAAGGCTGGGCCATAGATGCAGATGGCAATCCCACAACCGACGCCGATGCCGCAATGGCTGGCACGATGGTTCCCTCTGGCGGGGCCAAGGGCGCGGCATTGGCGTTGATGGTCGAATTGCTGACCGCCGGTCTTGCGGGGGCGAATTTCGCATATGAGGCCAGCTCCCTTTTCGACGACAAAGGGCCCGCGCCCGATCTGGCGCATTTCATCCTTGTTCTGGACCCTGCGCGCTTTGCGCCGGGCTTCACCGACCGCGCCGAGGCGATGTTCGCCGCAATCGCGGCGCAGGACGGCGCGCGGCTGCCGGGCGCGCGCCGCATGGCCGAACGCGCGGCCCGCGAAAGCGAAATCGAGGTTGCGCGGCCTTTGCACGATACGCTGACGGCGCTTGCCCGCGCCTGATGAATACCACTGACAATCAAGGAGAGAGGACCATGAAAGCAAATTCCCATCCGCAACTGCTTGTCCATGACAAAGCCGACAATGTCGGTGTCGTCGTGGTCGAGGGGCTGACCGCTGGCACTGATATGCTGTGTGTGTGCACCGAGGATAACTCGGATTTTCGCCTGACTGCGAAAGCGGACATTCCCATTGGTCACAAGGTCGCGCTGAAAGACCTGAAAGCAGGTGACACCATCATCAAATATGGTGAAGACATCGGCAAGATGGTCGGTTCGGCAGAGGTCGGCGGCCATGTTCATACCCATAATCTGAAAACCAAGCGCTGGTAAGGGGGCAAATCATGGCTTTTGATTTCACACAAGAAACAGTCAAGGCATGGCGTCGCGAGAATGGCCGTGTCGGCGTGCGCAACCATGTGCTGATCCTGCCGGTGGATGATATTTCCAACGCGGCGTGCGAAGCGGTGGCCAATAACGTCAAGGGCACGATGGCGATCCCACATGCCTATGGGCGTTTGCAGTTCGGTGAAGATCTGGACCTGCATTTCCGCACCATCATCGGCACAGGGGCCAACCCCAATGTGGCCGCAGTGATCGTGATCGGGATTGAACCCGAATGGACCAAGATCATCGTCGATGGCATTGCCAAGACGGGCAAGCCGGTCGAAGGGTTCTGGATCGAGCAGAATGGCGATTTCGAGACCATTCGCCGTGCAAGCTGGAAGGCCAAGGAATATGTCCATTGGGCGACCGAGTTGCAAAAAGAAGATTGCCCGCTGACCGATCTGTGGGTGTCGACGAAATGCGGCGAATCCGACACCACCACGGGCCTGTCATCCTGCCCGACTGTCGGCAATATGTATGACAAGCTGATCCCGCATGGTCTGTACGGCGTATTCGGCGAAACCTCAGAGATTACCGGGGCCGAGCATATCTGCGAAAAGCGCGCCGCCAGCCCCGAGGTGGGCGCGAAGTTCATGAAGACCTTCAAGGCCTATCAGGACGACGTGATTGAGCAGTTCAAGACTTCGGACTTGTCCGACAGCCAGCCCACCAAGGGCAATATCCTTGGCGGTCTGA
>SLAT01000273.1 GCA_007126715.1 Roseinatronobacter sp. | reverse complement strand
TAGCTGCGAAGTTGTGAACGCATCTCGCTGCACAGCCTTGTCACGTTTCGGCATACGAAAGCGCATACCCGAGAACACATTTTCCTCGGTAAATCCTTGTTCAACCGCCCATTTGAAGAACGTCTGGTAGTGACTGACATATGCGTTGAGCGTCCTGATCGCCGCCACCGGCAGTCCTTCAGCTTGCAACATCTCATCAAGTGTCATGCCTTTGGTGGCAGGCGACTTGTTCCTGTTCTTGGGCAGCTTTTGCAGGGCAGCCTTGATCATTCTTGCATCGGCTTTGGTGATGTCGCCGATTGGCTTATCCTTGACCAGTTCGACTAGCAGCGCCAATGCATCGCGCTTTTCTGTCAGTGTCTTTGCCATCCACAAGCTGGACCTTTGCCCTTCTTCAATATGGCGCATGGCCACGTCGCTCAGTAGGTTCGTGGCGACCTTCACCTCAACCTTGGTGGATGGGCATTCAGCGGGTTGGTCCTCAAGGTCGAATTGAGACAGGGTGGCGTTGTGTGCCAGCGCAGATTTGGCATGCTGTAGGTACGCTTTCTGGTAGTTGCGCAGGATCAAACTGCGGTCTTCTATACTCAATTCTTCAGCTATCCCCTGCTGGTCACAGAAATCGCTCAGGAGGCGGTCTTCGTCGTTGAGGTAGGTGAGGTTCAGAAACTCGTCCTGATCGCCCTCAGCGGCGCGCATGACCTCTTGCAGTGCCTTTACACGGTCATCGCTGATCGGCCCAGATTCGCTGATCCGCGCCTTGAATTTAATCAGCCGGTCGCGGAAGTGGTTTTGTACATGTTGGCGTATCTCTGGGTACTTCATGGCTTGCACCGTTGGCCTTGTAAACAAGGATTGTCCATAGACCACAAGCAAGCGGGAGAGACGCGAAGCTATCTTCGGGCATCTTGTGCCAAGCGATAGCTTCACGTCTGTGCTTTTTTGGGACGGGTGAAAACAAACTGGAATGGGCATTCGGAAGTAGAAAATGCCGTGTCTAGATGTGCTTAGATATGCTGCGTGACGCATGGTATTGTCTCACCAGTTTGTCGCACCGGCAAGGCAAGCGTTCTAAGTCACTATTCTTATGGAGAATGGTGGGCGACCCTGGAATCGAACCAGGCGTGGGTCTCCCCGGCGGAGTTACAGTCCGCTGCCGCACCTTGCAGCCCGTCGCCCTAGATGACGCTCAATTATCGAAGGCACAGGCAAGCGTCAAGGGCACAAAAGCCCCCCTCCCCAACTTCTTGCGCAGCCCATTTCTCCCTTGCACCCGCCCCCTGCTCTGCGCATGCTTGGCCTCTGCCCCTGAATGATGATGAGAGCGATTATACAATGAAGAAACCCGATTGGGTGATTGACAAGGAACGCGCCAAGCGCGCCAGTGCCGCCGCTACGCTGTGGCTGTTTGGATTGCATGCGGTTGAGGATGCGCTGAAAAACCCGGCCCGCGACAAGCTCCGCCTGATCCTGACCCGCAATGCCGCCGATAAACTGGCCGATGCTGTCGCGGCCTCGGGCATGGAGCCGGAAATCAGCGACCCGCGCAAATTCGCAGCCCCGCTGGATGCGCAGGCCGTGCATCAGGGCGCCGCATTGGAAGTGCGCGCGCTGGATTGGGGCGATACGCGCAGCGTCTGCGCACCTGAGGGCGCGCGCGGGCTAGTAGTCCTGCTGGACCGGGTCAGCGACCCGCATAATGTGGGCGCAATCCTGCGCTCTGCCGAGGTGTTTGGCGCGCAGGCCGTCATTGCCACCCAGCGCCATGCCGCACCTGAAACCGGCGCGCTTGCCAAGACCGCCAGCGGCGCGCTGGAGCGTCAGCCCTACCTACGTGTGCGCAATCTGGCCGAGGAGATGGAGCTGCTGAAATCGCTTGGCTATGTGATCCTTGGGCTTGATGGCACAGGCGAGGGCACTCTGGCCGAGGGTTTGGCGCAATTCCCTCCCGGCCCGATTGCGCTGGTGCTTGGGGCCGAGGGGCCGGGGCTGCGCGACAAGACCCGCGACACCTGTGATCTGATTGTTCGGATTCCAGCAGCCGGGGATTTCGGCTCGCTCAATGTCTCGAATGCGGCGGCGGTGGGGCTGTATGCCGCGCGCATGGCGCAGGGCAACGGGTAGCAAGGTGGAGCAAAGCCAGATCGCGGAATTCGGCTTTGCCCCATGCGGCGCGCAGGTGCATCGCGTTGTGTTGCGGTCAGCACAGCTGGAGGTCGGCATCCTGACCCTCGGGGCCATCTTGAACAGTGTGCATCTGGCCGGGGTGTCGCATTCGCTTGTTGTCGGGTTTGACCGCGCCGAGGGGTATGGTGGCAATAACATCTATTGCGGTGCGGTGGTCGGTCCTGTTGCGGGGCGGTTGCGCGGGGCCGAAGCGATGATCGCAGGCCAGCTATGGCGGTTCCTTCCCAATGACGGGGGGCAGGTGTTGCACGGTGGCACGCTAGGCATGCATCAGCGCCTGTGGCAGATCGCGGATCTTGGGGCCGCGCATGTCACGCTGACGCTGGAACTGGCCCATTGCGAAGGCGGCTTTCCGGGCAAACGCAAGTTCGAGGCGCGCTACTGCGTGACCGAAAACAAGCTGATGCTGGATCTGGTCAGCCGCACGGACCGGCCCACGCTGGCTAATCTGGCCCCTCATGCCTATTGGAACCTAAGTGGGGGCAAAACCTTGGCAGGCCACCGTCTGCGTGTTGCAGCAGATCATGTGCTGCCAGTTGGCCCTGAATTATACCCGATTGCCGGACCAGAGCCTGTCACCGGGCGATTGGACTTGCGGCAGGGTCAGCGACTGGGGCAGCCACCCGGTTATGACCAGTGTTTTTGCCTGTCACAGACCCGCCAGCCAATACGCCCTGTTGCCTGTCTGGACCTGCCCGAGGGGCAAGGTGCCCCTGGACTGGAACTGTCCACCACAGAAACAGGCTTGCAGGTGCATGATGGCGCATCCCATGCCGCGCACCCTTTCTTTGGTGTCGCACTGGAAAGCCAAAGCTGGCCGGATGCCCCAAACCACGCGGGCTATCCGTCGATCCTGCTGGATGCTGGGGACGGCGCCCTGACCCAGAGCACATGCTGGAAGCTGAACAGCACTTCTGATACAGGGAAATGATGTTTCGTTTCGCTGCACTTCTTCTGATCCTTGCCACGCTGTCTGGCTGCGCCTCGATTTCGCGCGAAGACTGTCTGGAGGGCGACTGGGCCGCGATAGGCGAGCGCGACGGAGAAACCGGCCGCGCCAGCGAAGCGCAATTCGCCCGCCATGTTACCGCCTGCGCCAAGGTCGAAGTGACGCCGGAGCGCACCTTGTGGGAGCAAGGCTATGCGCGCGGGCTTGTCACGTATTGCACCCCCCAGACCGGATTGCGCGAAGGCGAGGCAGGGCGGCCCTATCGCAATGTCTGCCCCGTTGCGACAGAAGCCCGGTTTCTGCAAGGCTACGAGCTTGGCCTGAGCGCGCATCGCCAGCGCGCACGAATACAGGAAATCGGACGCGAAATTGCGCAGCTTCAGGGGCTTGGGTCCTTCCTGCCGCGAGAGAATTTGAGCGAGGCCGAGGCAGCGGCCGCACAGCGCGAGCGGCAGGCGAACCAAAGTGAAATCATGCTGCTGCGCCTTGACCAGAGTTTGGCACGCGCGCAGCTTTTGCGTATCGAGCGTGAAATCCGCGCCTTCAGGGCAGCGTTATAAGGCCACGCTCGCCCGCAGCGATCCGGCGCAGCACCATCGGATAGAGTTGATGTTCCAGCGGCAAAATACGCGCCGCAAGAATCTCTGGCGTGTCACCGGGCAGAATCGGCACGCGAGCCTGACCCAATATAGGTCCGTCATCCAATGCGGCCGTCACTTCATGCACGGTGCAACCTGCCTCGGCATCGCATGCATCAATCGCGCGCGCATGGGTGTTCAACCCCTTGTATTTCGGCAAGAGCGAGGGGTGAATATTCAGCATCCGCCCTTCAAACCGCTCAACGAAATCCGCGCTTAGAACGCGCATGAAACCGGCAAGCGCCACCAGATCGGGCCGGGCCGCGTCCAAGGGCTTCAAAAGCTCCGCCTCGAAGGCCGTGCGGTCCCCATTGAACGTCCGATGATCGACCACAGCAGTCGGGATGCCCATCGCCTGTGCCTTGGCAAGCCCCTTGGCCTGCGGATCATTGGACAGCACAAGGCACACGCGCGCGGGGTGGTCACCCTGCATGGACTGCGCCAGCGCCACCATATTGGACCCCGACCCTGAAATCAGGATCGCGACGCGCTTGCTCATGCCAATGTGCCTGAATAGCGCATCCCTGCACCTTCGCTGACATGACCCAGAAGGTGCACCTGCTCGCCCGCATCGCGCAGCAGAGCTGTCAATGCATCGGCCTGATCGGCGGCCACAACCAGAACCATGCCAATGCCCGCATTGAAGGTTTTCAGCATTTCGGCCTGATCCAGCCCGCCCTTTGATGCCAGCCAGCCAAAGACCGGGGGCAAGCGCCATGAAGTCAGATCAATATCGGCCCCCAGCCCTTCGGGCAAAACGCGTGGCAGGTTTTCGGTCAACCCGCCGCCCGTGATATGGGCCAGCGCACGCACTCCGCCGGCGCGGATCGCAGCCAATGCAGGTTTGACATACAACCGAGTGGGCGCCAACAAGTCCTGACCAAGGCTGGCTGCGCCAAAAGGCGAAGGTGCAGCCCAGTTAAGCCCCGTATGTTCGACAACCTTGCGCACAAGGCTGTACCCGTTGGAATGGACCCCATCAGAGGCCAGACCAAGCAATACATCGCCCGCTTCCACGCCTGCGGGCAGTTCCGCGCCGCGTTCCATTGCGCCAACAGCAAAACCGGCAAGGTCGAAATCCTTGGCCTCATACATCCCCGGCATTTCTGCTGTTTCGCCCCCGATCAGGGCACAGCCCGACAAGCGGCACCCTTCGGCAATTCCGGTGATAATGCGTGTGGCCGCCGGAACATCCAGTTTGCCGGTTGCGAAATAGTCCAGGAAAAAGAGCGGCTCTGCCCCCTGACAGACCAGATCATTGACGCACATCGCCACCAGATCAATCCCGATTGTGTCCAGATGTCCTGTATCAATTGCGATACGAAGTTTGGTACCCACCCCATCAGTCGCGGCAACAAGGATAGGGTCCTGATATCCGGCCGCCTTGAGGTCGAACAGCGCGCCAAAACCGCCCAAGCCCGCCATCACACCCGGACGTGTCGTCGCTTTCGCGGCGGGCTTGATCGCATATACCAGCGCATTGCCTGCGTCGATATCGACCCCGGCCTGCGCATAACTCAATCCATTCTTGCTCTCTGACATGATGACAGCCCCTTGCAGCCGGGTTCAGGTTCAGCCGCGCGATACCCGATCAAGGCACGCAGGGCAAGCTGACAAGCCCTTGAAGCATACAGATCAATGCCTATTTCATATTCAAATATCTATATTAGTGAGGAACGACATGCGAGAGACAGTTTTGCCATCCCCTACCGTGCGCGCCTTCTTCGATCGCCCAACGGGTAGCCTGCAATATGTGCTTCACGACCCCAAAACCCGCCACGGCGCAATCATCGACCCGGTCTGGAATTACTACCCCGAAGCCGGGGCCGTGACGACAGAAAGTGCAGATGAAATCCTGGACTATGTCCAAGCCGAAAAACTGACCATTGACTGGATACTGGATACGCACCCCCATGCCGACCATTTCAGCGCAGGCCCCTATCTGAAAGAGAAACTCGGCGCGCCACATGGCATTGGCGAAAAGGTGACGGAAGTTCAGAAAATCTGGAAGAAACTCTACAATCTGCCAGATGACCTTGCGACCGATGGTCGCCAGTGGGACAGGCTGTTTGCCGAAGGCGAGGCGTTCATGATTGGCGAAATCCCTGTAAAGGTGATGTTTTCTCCGGGCCATACGCTTGCCTCAATCAGCTATGTGGCCGGGGATGCAGCTTTCGTACATGACACGCTGATGATGCCGCAATCCGGCACCAGCCGCGCGGATTTCCCCGGCGGCAGCGCTCTGGAGTTATGGAATTCCATTCGCGACATCCTCTCTTTGCCAGCACAAACACGGCTATATATCGGGCATGACTACCCGGCCTCGGGGGAAGCGCCACAATACATGGCCACCATCGCTGAACACCGGCTCAGCAATCGTCACGTCAAGGACGGGATCAGCAAAGACGAATTCCTTGCAACCCGAGAGGCAAGGGATGCGACACTCAAGCTGCCCGCAAGGATGCTCGAAGCCCTTCAGGTTAATATCCGGGGTGGACGCCTTCCCGCGCCTGAATCCGACGGTAACTGCTATCTGAAGAAACCCATCGGAAAGTTCTCACCGCGCTGAAAAACTGCGTGCTGCGATCTCTTGACGCCCCGCGGCTTTGCGCTTAGCACCGCATTTGGCGGGCCTGTAGCTCAATTGGTTAGAGCAGAGCGCTCATAACGCTTTGGTTGGGGGTTCGAGTCCCTCCGGGCCTACCACTCTCGGGCACAGAGATTCGTGCACGATCAGTCGGATCAACCTCGCTTTCCGGATATTCAGGACAAAATCCCGATTGCCGCCCAACAAAGCGGCGTTTTCCCCGACTTCGACCACCATTACAATTCTTGTCTTGACCTCGTTTGAGGAATCGGGACAAATCTGTTACCTCGTCCAGACAATTATACTGCTGGTCAGGAACTCCCACGATCTCCCGATAATCGGGGCAGACCGCCGCAAAGGCGGCGACAACAGAGAGGTTGAAATGAAAAAAACTGTATTCGTCGGCGCACTTACCGCCGCGGCTTTCGGCGCTGGCATAGCACATGCCCAGACGACGTTGGAAACCGTTCAGAATCGCGGTGAATTGATTTGCGGGTCGAACACTGGCCAAGCCGGGTTCGGCGCGCCGGATTCCAATGGGGTTTGGCAAGGCTTTGATGTCGGGTTTTGTCGTGCACTGGCGGCGGCTGTGCTTAATGACCCGAATGCGGTGACCTTCGTTCCGCTGACCAGCCAGACACGCTTCTCGGCACTTGCCTCAAGCGAAGTTGATGTTCTTGCGCGCAACACGACATGGACCTTTGTGCGTGATGTGGACCTGAACCTGACCTTTGTCGGCACCAATTACTACGACGGCCAAGGCTTCATGGTCACACGTGAACTTGGCGTCAGCTCAGCGCTTGAGCTGGACGGTGCGACCGTCTGCATCGAGACAGGCACGACCACGGAACTGAACCTTGCCGACTATTTCCGCGTCAACAATATGAGCTATGAGCCGGTGCCGGTCGATACGGCCGCCGAAGCGCAGCAGCAGTATCTCGCGGGTGCATGTGACGTCTACACCACCGACGTCTCGGCACTCGCCTCCAGCCGCGCTGCCTTCGCAGAACCGGGCGATCACGCCATCCTGCCAGAGGTCATTTCGAAAGAGCCACTTGGCCCCGTCGTTCGTCATGGCGATGACCAGTGGGCAGATATCGTCCAGTGGACTTTGTTTGCGCTGATCGCGGCTGAAGAACTGGGCGTCACATCGGCCAATATCGAAGAGTTGAAGGCCGGCAGCAACAACCCCGAAATCAACCGTCTGTTGGGTGTAGAGGGTGGATTTGGCGAGATGTTCGGCCTGGATAACGAATGGGCAGCACGCGCTATCGCTGCGGTTGGCAATTACGGCGAGTTGTTCGCAAGCACAATCGGCGACCAAACCCCGATCGGCCTTGCGCGTGGTCTGAACGCACAGTGGACACAAGGCGGCCTGCTTTACGCGCCACCTTTCCGCTGATCTGAAATCTGCGCACCCCTTCGCGGGGTGCGCTTTTTTCCAATATCTCACGTTGAAGCAGCTGCATCTGGCGCGGTCACATCCGTGCCAATGAGTGGGGTCTTTCATGTCTAGCACAACTGATCCGCGACTGGCGGAAACGGCGCCAAAGAAGCGGGCCTTTCATCCAAGCATGCTGCTCTACGACCAGCGCTACCGTTCCATCACCATCCAGATCTTTGCGCTTTTCCTGCTGATGCTGGGCGCTGCTTGGCTGATAGACAATGTTATCAACAATTTGCGCTTGCTGGGGCGAACATTTAGCTTCAACTTCCTGTGGCAGTCGGCTGGCTACGATATCAACCAGCGCCCAATCGAATATAACAGCCAGATGACGCATGGCCGCGCGGCACTGGT
>SLAT01000048.1 GCA_007126715.1 Roseinatronobacter sp. | reverse complement strand
ATCCAGTCCGCCTTGACGGGGGCTGCATCGCCCGCGGATGCGCTGGCACAGGCGCAAGCCATCGCCGACCGGCTTCTGACCCCCTATCGCTGATACCTCCCCTGACAGGGGGCGCGCAATGTGCCCCCTGTCCCTCTTCCGGCCAGTGCCCTGCGGGCGCGGTTTTTCGTCTGGAGTGACAGTATGAATGATCTTGCAAGATACGAGCGCCGCCGCCGCATCATGTATGGCTGGATGCTGCTGTCGCCTGCGCTGATCCTGCTGTCTTTGTTTGCGTTCATCCCGTCGGCGATGACCTTCTGGTCAAGCCTGTTTTCACGGGGAACACGGCGCAATCCGTCCGAATTTGTGGGCACGGGCAATTATGACCTGCTGTTTGCCGATCCGACATTTTCCAAGGTTGTTGTCAACAATCTGATCTATGCAGGCGTGACGATCCCAGTGTCGATCATTATTGCGCTGGCAATGGCGCTATGGGCAAATTCCAAGATCCCCGCGCGCGGCTTCGTGCGCACAGCATTCTTCACGCCGACAATCCTGCCGATGATTGCGGCGGCAAATATCTGGCTGTTTTTCTATACACCCGGCCTTGGGGTGCTGGACCAGATCGGCGCGCTGTTCGGGTTCGGGTCGGTCAACTGGCTCGGGCGCCCGGAAACTGCGCTTTGGGCAGTGATCATCGTGACCATCTGGAAAGAAGCCGGTTTCTTCATGATCTTCTATCTGGCCGCGCTGCAAACCATTCCGCCGGACCTGAAAGAAGCCGCCGATATCGAAGGGACCAGCCGCTGGACCTATACCCGCCGGATTGTCCTGCCACTGCTGATGCCGACCACCATTTTTGTGGCCGTCAATGCGCTGATCAATTCTGTCAAACTGATTGACCATTTGTTCATATTGACCAAGGGCGGGCCGTCGGATGCGTCAAAACTGGTGCTGTATTACATCTGGGAACTGGCGTTTTCCTATTTTGACAGGCCGCAGGCGGCGGCGCTGACCGTGATGGTGCTGGCCGTGCTGGGGGTTACAGCCGCCATCAAGTTCATCATTCTGGACCGCAGGACACATTACCAATGAGCGATGCACTTAATTCCGGTCAAACACCCCTATATGGCATGGCCCCCAAGCGCAGCTTCCGGCCCCGCCTGACACTCGCGCTGGACACGTTCGGGGCGTGGACCCTTGCCATCGTGTGGATTGCACCACTGCTTTTTGCCGTATGGGCGGCGTTCCATTCCACATCGGATGCCGTGAATTTCAACCTTGCGGGCGCATGGACGCTGGATAACTTTCGCACCGCGTGGGATGGGGCGCCGTGGATGCGCTATTTCTTCAACACCTTTTTGCTGGTTACAGTCGTGCTCGCAGGGCAGTTGGTGGTGACCACGCTGGCAGGTTATGCGTTCGCACAATTCCAGTTTCCGGGGCGTGATGTGCTGTTCATCATTGTGTTGTTGCAGCTTTTCATCCTGCCAGAAGTGCTGATCGTCGAGAATTACGCCATGGTGTCGCGGCTGGGCATGTTCGATACTGTTTTCGGGATCGGCACGCCCTATTGGGCCAGCGCTTTTGGCATTTTCCTGATGCGGCAGGCATTCAAAAGCGTGCCCAAAGAACTGGACGAGGCCGCGCGCATTGAAGGGTGCAGCTGGTTCGGTGTGCTGTGGCGCGTCTATGTGCCCTCGGCCAAACCCACATATCTGGCCTATGCGCTGGTGTCGGTATCCACGCATTGGAACAACTTCCTGTGGCCGCTTATCGTCACCAATTCCGAAACCACACGGCCGCTGACGGTCGGGCTGTCCCTGTTTGGCGCGCCCGAAAGCGGGGTGAATATTTCGGTCATTTCAGCCGCAACCATCATGTCGGTTGCGCCGCTTCTGATCGCGTTTTTGCTGTTCCAGCGCCAGTTTGTGCAGGCATTCCTGCGCGCGGGGATCAAATAGGTCATGGCACGGTTTCTGCACCTGACTGATCTGCATGTTGTGGCCCCGGGCACCCTGTGTTCCGGCGTGCTGGATACCGGCGCGATTTTGCGCTCGGGCGTGGACCGCATTCTGGCGCAGATACCAGCCATCGGACCGCTGGACGGCGTTTTGGTGACAGGTGACATCAGCGAGGATGGCAGTGCAGAGAGTTATGCCTTGGCAGAGCAGGAGCTGGCGCGGCTTGGCGTGCCTGTTTACGCCGTGCCGGGCAATCACGATTGCCGCGTGAACTTTCGTTCGGCCTTTGGCGCGCAGACGTGGATGCCTGAGGCGGGGGCTGTTGATTGGGCGATAAATCTTGATGATACTTTGTTAATCGGCCTTGATACGCTGGTCGAAGGGCAAGGAGCCGGGCGGTTGCAGCCCGAAAGCCTTGAATTCCTGACTGAAGCGCTGCGCACCGCTGGTGATCGCTCTGTGGTGGTTGCGCTGCATCATCCGCCTCTGCATACTGGTATCCGGTTCATGGATAAGATTGGACTGGAAAACACCGAGGAACTCGCAGCGGCCATTCCGGCAACCTGTAAGCCTGCTATTTTTGTGTCGGGGCATGTGCATAATGTATTTCTCGGCAGGATCGGTCCGCATCGCGTTGTGACAGCGCCGTCGCTGTGCAGCGCGTTTGCATTTGATATGCGTCCTGATGCCCGAGTGGGCTTTTATACCGGTCCGACCGGATATGCTCTTCTCGACACTGGCGCGCAGGACAGCTGGACGGCACAACCGCTGTTCATGGGTGACGGACCGTTTGATTTTTAGGCCGTTGCCGAACACGGTCGCACTCTTCCCTTGCAGCGGGACAACATGGAAACTTCACCGATTCTTTTCGTTCTCAATATGGCCGGTGCGGCTGCGCTACTGATCTGGGCCGTGCGTCTGGTTCGAACTGGGTTCGAACGCGCTTTTGGTGGTCAGCTTCGCTTATGGCTGCGGCGCTCGACGTCGAACCGCTTCTCGGCTGCCCTCAGCGGGGCGGGTGCGGCGGTGCTGCTGCAAAGCTCAACTGCTGTTGCCATGCTTATGGCCGGTTTCGTTTCGGCAGGGGCCATTGGCAGTGTCGCAGGCTTGGCAATTGTCCTAGGGGCCGATCTCGGGTCGGCGGTGGTGGCACTGATCCTGAATTCGCGACTTGTTGGCGTCACCCCGATTCTGCTGCTGGGCGGCGTGCTGATATTCCTGCGCAGTTCGCGCAGACGCTTGCGCCAGATCGGGCGCATCATGATCGGATTGGCATTGGTTTTTTTGTCGCTCGACTTGATCCGCGCGGCCAGTCTGCCATTGGTCGACGGGGCAGGGGCGCGCACTGTCATGCTGTATTTGGCAAACGATCTGCTGACCGCCTTCCTGTTGGCGGCGGCGTTTGCGTGGTTGGTGCATTCAAGCGTTGCTGCTGTGCTTTTATTCGCCACATTGGCCGCGCAGGGGGCGCTGCCGCCCTTGGCAGCCTTTGCCATGGTGCTTGGCGCCAATCTGGGCGGCGCAATGATCGCGTTATTTCTGACATGGAGGTCAGATATCGTAGTGCGCAGAGTTATCTGGGCCAATCTTTTGCTCCGCGGTGGGGGGGCTGCCCTTGTTCTTTGGGCCGTCGCAGGGGGGCATATCCCAATGACTCTGCTTGGCGGTGACGCAGGTGCGCAGGCGTTGCATCTGCATCTTGTGTTCAATGCCATCCTTTTGGCAGTATGCCTGCCATTGGTTGGCCCAATCACCAGAGCGACATCTGTGCTGGTTCCAGATACGTCCAGTATTCATGCCGCAGATCAGCGCAGCAGTGCGCTTGATCCTGCGGTGCAGGATCAGCCAAGACGGGCTTATGCCTGTGCGGTGCGCGAACTGGTAGACATGGGCAGTCGCATCGAATCCATGACGCGACAGGTCCTTCCCTTGTTTGAAAGCTTTGATGATGTCGTCGCCCGGAACCTTCAAGGCTCGCTTGAACAGGTCGGAAGCCGGTCGCTGGATGTGCGGATTTATCTTGCCAAGGTGCGCAGCCGCGATGGGCAAGACGATATCGGCACGCGCGCCTTTGAACTTTCCGCTATTGCAATGAACCTGGAGGCTGGCGCGGATATGATTGCGCGCAAGGCTGTCGAACTGGCGCGGCGAAAGTCACTGGAGAGCCTGAATTTTTCCGAAGACGGTTGGCGCGAGTTGGTAGATTTTCACGACATTGTACTGCGAAATGTTCAACAGGGCATCGCGGTGTTGATGTCTGAAGATGTTGGACTTGCGCGTGAACTGGTCGAAGAGAAAGAAAAAGTACGAAACATTGCGCGCGACCTGCAATCGCGCCATCTGGAACGGCTGCGTCAGGGACTGGCAGAATCTATCGAGACAAGCGCAATTCACCTTGAACTTCTGCGCGCTTTCAAATCACTGAACACGTCATTTGCCATGATCGGCTACCCCTTGCTTCGCGAACGTGGAGAGTTGCTAGACAGCCGTTTGACCGGCTCATAGCCAAACGGACAGGGCCCGTTCGTGATGACCGCCACGTTCCATCTTTTCGCGTCCGAAACTGCCCCAATACATATGCCTCGGGCGGCGGTTCTTCGCAGCGCTTGTGATTGCGTTGTGCCTGCTTCTCAGCTTTGAAGTGGGCATCCGGGCAGAACCCTTGTCTGCCCCCTGACCTTCATTGCGGATGATGCCCCGCAAGCTGCCCGCATGATCTGCTGATGCGCCGATGGTCGCCCGTCACGCGGAACTGTCTTGATTATGCGCACCCGTGCCCAGTCCGCGCTCAAGCGGAAAGTGGAAAAAATTCGAAGATTGATCAAGATCACGGCAGTGGGGATTGTTCCGGTCCAATACACATCGCAACTCAAACAAGATCTGTCTCGGGAGAAGCGGAATGCATCTGAAGTCCACCTTAGTGGCTATGCTCTGTGTACTGCTGGTAACAACGGGTCAGCCGCGCGCACAAGATATGACACAAAGCACGACAAGCGCCCGCTTCGATACGCTGGCCGAAGGGTTCATGGCGACGCAGCAGGTGCCCGGTGCCATCGGCGCTGTCGTCATGGGCGACGACGTGATCCTGCGCGGCTGGGGGTATTCCGACCTTGAGGCGGGCACAGGCGCGGGCCCCGATGACGTGCGCTTCGAGATCGGTTCAATCAGCAAGCTGTTCACATGGCTGAGTGTCATGATGCTTGTCGAGGAGGGCGCGCTGGATCTGCGCGCCGATCTCTCGGGTTATCTGCTTGAGGCCGAAGTTCCGGGGGATGAAATCCTGACGCTTGCGCATCTGATGAGCCATCGGCCCGGCTATGAGGATAGCTATGCGATCTTCGACCCCGCAATTGGCGCGCTGCCCCGTCCTCAGGCGCTGGCGGCAAGTGCACCCGCACAGATCTTTGCGCGCGGGGCGGTCACGGCCTATTCCAACTGGGGCGTGGCGCTGGCGGGGCAGGTTGTCGAGGATGTCGCAGGCATCGCGTTCGAGGAATTTCTGCACAGCCGTATCCTTGGCCCGCTCGGCATGCAGGCCACGACCTATAGCGAGGCCACGGTGCGCCCCGACCAGCCGCCGCTCTCGCGCAGTTATCGGGTGCAGGGCGGCGTCAAGCACCCGGCCTTCCGCGTCGATATTGGCAGCTTCGGCCCGGCGGGCAGCATGGCCAGCACCGCCGCCGATATGGCGCGCTTTCTGCGCTTTCTGCTGGGAGATGGGGAACTTGATGGCGTGCGGTTGTTGCAACCCGAAACCATGGCACAGATGCGCACACGCCTGTTCGACGATCTGGAGGGTGCTTCGGACATGGCGCATGGCTTTCAGGCGCGGCCCATGTTCGGCACAATGGTCTATGGCCATGCAGGTGGATTGAACGAGTTTCTCTCCAACCTCGTATTCATCCCTGAAATCGGGGCAGGGGTGTTCATCTCGCAAAATGGCGGGGCAGGGATGAGCCTGCCTTTCTTCGGAGCAGACTTGCTGCTTGCCCATCTGGCCGCCGAGGCGGGCCTGAGCGATCTTGAACCGCTTCCTGTGCCCGATGCAACTGCGCGTGCAGAAGACGTTGCCGGGCGCTACATCGCCAATCGGCGCACCTTCACCGGGCCGATGCAGGCGTTCGCGCCACAGGCACAGGTGCAGGTTTTGGCCGACGGGGCGATTCTTGCGCCCTCCATGCGGCTGGGCGCCATGATCCGCCATGACCCCATCGCGCCCGATATTTGGCGCGAACCCCATGGTGAGCGGGTTGTGGCGATCCGTGATGATGCGGGTCAGGTGGTCCGGCTGATGGATGGTATGGGCGTCATGACCTATGAACGTATACGCCCCGCGAATGATCCGATGCTGGTGCTTGCTGGGATGGGGCTGTCCGCACTTCTGGCGCTAAGCACGCTTGTCGGCATAATCTGGCGACACGGGTTAAAGGGCGGAGGCCGCGCGGGAACACTGGCATCGGGATTGTCTATCGTGGCGGCTGTGACAGTCTGGGCGCTGGTCATTGCGACAGGGCTGGCGGTTATCATGGCCATGCAGCTGGGTATGGAATTCATGTTCGACCAGCCGCAGCCTATGATGGTGTTCGTGCTGGTTTTCGCCGATGTTCTGGCAGTGCTGGCCGCCTTGGTCCTCGTCTCGCTCGTCCTTGTCTGGCGGGCAGAAGGCTGGAGCCTCTGGCGGCGTTTGCATCACAGTGGCTTTGCGCTGGCACTTGCTGCAACTGGTGTGCTGTTCGTGCATTGGGGGCTGGCCTTTGGCGGGATGGGCTAGGCCATGCGAGCGCAGCACTTACGGTGGGTCGCGCTTCTGATCATCGGCGGCGCACTGGTTGTCATAGGCTGGATTTACCTGCGCGATATGCGTGCCCTTCATGTACGCCTTCAGGTTGAGGCGAGCACCATTGAGACGGCCTTCGGCCCCTTGGCCTATACCACCGCTGGGCTGGGCGCGCCGGTGCTGGCGATTCACGGCGCGGGTGGCGGGTTTGATCAGGGGCGTCTGCTGGCAGAGGCGTTTCTGCCCGATGGAAGTCGCTGGATAGCGCCGTCGCGCTTCGGCTACCCGGGATCAAGCCTGCCGAACGAACCTTCGACCGCCGCGCAGGCCGATGCCTTCGCCGAATTGCTCGATGCGCTGGCGATTGAGCGTGTGACGCTGCTCGCTATGTCGGGTGGCGTGCCCCCTGCGTTGCAATTCGCACTGCGCCACCCGGAACGCACTCAGGCGCTGATCCTGCTGTCGCTTGCACCCTATGCTCCGCTGACCGCCAAGGAACAGGATCTGCCCGTCCCCATCTGGATCTATGATGCGCTTTTTTCCATTGATCTGCCACTATGGGTGTTGCTGCATTTGTCCCCGCGCGCCTTGGCCCCGATGTTCGACGCACGCGCTGATCTTGCCCCACAGATGACCGCCGCCGAGGCCGCGTTTCTTGATGCCATGATCGCCGCTTTCCAGCCGGTGACACAACGCCGCGCGGGGCTGGCGAATGAGGGCGCTGCCATTGACTCCGGGTCCCCCATCGACCCCGCAACGATCAGCGCGCCGGTGCTTATCATCCACGCAAGCGACGACCGGCTCACACCCGTCGCCACTGCGCATTTTACTGCCGCAGCCATCCCCGGTGCCGAGACGCTATATCTCGACACCGGCGGCCACTTGCTGCTGGGACATCATGCCAAGTTGCGTACGCGGATTGCCGATTTCCTTGCCAACCATGTTCGAGGTGAGGCGCAATGACCGCCTCAAACATCACTCAGGACCGTGCCCGATGACCTTATTCAATTTCATCCTGCAAGCCTTGGTGGCCTTGCTGCTGGTCGCCATTGCACTTGGCCTTTGGGTTCATTCCCGCGACCGGGCGCAAGCCCGCGCGGTCTGGGCGGCGTTGGAAGATGCCCGCGAGGTTGAGCCGCAGCACTACGATCCCACGTTGGTCGCCGACCTGCCCGAGATCGCGCAACGCTACTTCGCCCGCGCGATTGAACCGGGCACACCCCTGCACAGGATCGTTGGGTTGGAAATGGAAGGCAGCTTCATCATGAACGGCAACCCCATGCCGATGACCGCGCGCCAGATCCTCGCGCCACCTGCACGCGGGTTCGTCTGGCAGGCCGAGGTCGGGACGGGTCTGATACGCTTTGCAGGATCGGACGGCTATTTCCGCGCGCAGGGTAGCGAGGAAAGCTGGACCAAATTCTGGCTGCGTGGCCTGATCCCGCTTGCACGGATCGGTGGCACAGAGGATCATGCCCGCGCCGCTGCCACGCGCGTGATGCTGGAAGCCATCTGGGCCCCT
>SLAT01000227.1 GCA_007126715.1 Roseinatronobacter sp. | reverse complement strand
TCAAGGATTATATCAGCCAGCCCAAGTCGAATGGTTACCGCTCTATCCACACGACCGTGTCCGGGCGTGACGGCAAGCGTGTCGAGATCCAGATTCGAACGCGGGAAATGCACGAAGTGGCTGAGGCGGGGGTCGCGGCACATTGGGCTTACCGCGATGGTCAGCGCAGCGAGAACCCGTTTGCGGTTGACCCTGCAAAATGGATCAGCACCCTGACCGAAGGGTTCGAGAATGAAGAGGACCATGACGCCTTTCTCGAACATGTGAAGTTGGAAATGTATTCCGATCAGGTGTTCTGCTTCAGCCCCAAGGGCGATGTCATCCAGTTGCCGCGCGGCGCGACCCCGCTGGATTTTGCCTATGCGATCCATACGCGCATCGGGGATGGGTGTGTCTCGGCCAAGGTGGACGGGTTGCGTGTGCCGCTATGGACCCGATTGCGCAATGGCCAGTCGGTCGAGATCATCACCGCCGAGGGCCAGCGCCCGCAATCAAGCTGGATTGATATCGTCGTGACGGGGCGCGCAAAATCGGCCATCCGCCGGTCGCTGCGCAATGAGGACCGCGAGCGCTTCATTCGTCTGGGCAACGAATTGTTGCGTCTGGCCTTTGACGGCGCAGGGCGAGAGCTTAGCTCCAAAGCACTGACAACAGCTGCAAAACTGCTTAGCGTGCCGAATGCTGCCGAGTTGCGCGCGCGCGTCGGTTCTGCCGAACTCAGCGCGCGCCATGTGGTCAATGCGCTTTATCCCGAAACCACATTGCATGAACCCGAGATCGATGCCGCGCGTCCGGTTGTCGGGCTACAGGCGGATCAGTCCTTTCGCCGCGCGCCCTGTTGCCAACCCCTGCCGGGTGAACGCATCATCGGGATCACCTATCGGGGCAAGGGTGTCGTTGCGCATTCGATGGATTGCGAAGTGCTGGCCGAATATGAAGACCAGCCGGAACGCTGGATAGACCTGCATTGGCTGGATGGGACGCATCCGGCGGTCTATGGCGTATCGCTTGATCTGACGATTTCTAATGATGCGGGCGTCCTTGGGCGCGTCTGTAGCTTGATCGGAGAGCATAAGGCCAATATCTCTGATTTACGGTTCGTGGATCGAAAGCCTGATTTCTATCGTTTGCTGGTAGAATTGGAGTTGCGCGGCATCTCGCATCTGCACCAGGTGTTGACGGCCCTCGAAGCTGAAACTGCGGTCGCGCAAATCGTTCGATCACGTGATCCATCGCTGCGCCCCTGACCGTGACGGCGGGGGCATGGTTTAGGAAGGGCAACTGGCTTGGTGTTCAAACGTCGCAGCCCAAGGAATTTTCGCCAGTCGCTGGTGAACCTGTTTATTCCTGGTGGTGGCTGGGGACGGTCGGCAAACTATGTCATGCACCGTTTGCGGCGCTTGCCCGACAGTCCTGAACGTATTGCCAAGGGAATTGCTGCGGGGGTCGGTGTCAGTTGCCTGCCGCTTTTCGGGCTGCATTTCATTGCTGCCGCATCCGTTGCTTGGGCCCTGCGCGGCAATATCTTTGCCTCGCTGCTGGCTACATTTTTCGGCAATCCCTTCACCTTTCCCATAATTGTCGTCAGTTCAATGGAGTTGGGAAATTTTCTTCTAGGGCGGGAGAAGACGATCAAGGTATCAGAGGCAATGAGCGCCTTTGGTGCGATCTGGGGCGAGTTCTGGCGAAATTTTCTGGCAATCTTCACGCCCGATCCGATTGTTTGGGAAAAACTGGGCAAATTCGGAATGGATGTGTTCGTGCCCTATTTTCTGGGCGGCAGTCTGATCGGTATCGTGTGTGGTGTGATTGCGTATTTCTTGTCCTTGCCTCTGATCCGCGCCTACCGCAACCGCAGGCTGAAGAAACTGCAAGAGCGGTTTGAACGGGCGCGCAAAAGCGACGCGAAGAAATGACGCCGCCGAAAGCGTATGATATTGAGTTCTGGTGCAACTGGCGTATGTGTTGAAGGAAGAATGCGAGGAACCACATGCCGCTTACAAACCCTGACAGCCCTTTGCGACTGGGCGTGAATATCGACCATGTTGCAACCTTGCGCAACGCGCGCGGCGGGCGCGACCCTGACCCTGTGCGCGCCGCCAAAATTGCGCAACACGCGGGCGCGGACGGGATTACCCTGCATCTGCGCGAGGACCGTCGCCATATCGTCGATGCGGATCTTCCCGCGGTCATGTCGGCCGTGACCCTGCCGATCAATCTGGAACTTGCCGCGACAGCCGAGATGCAGCGTATCGCGCTCGCCCACAAGCCACATGCTGTCTGCATCGTGCCCGAGCGGCGCGAAGAGCGCACGACCGAAGGCGGGCTGGAAGTGGCTGGCGATGATAACCGCTTGCGCGACTTCATTGCGCCGCTGCGCGAGGCAGGGTCGCGCGTGTCGCTGTTCATTGCACCCGACGAGGCGCAGGTCGAGGCCGCCGCACGCGTAGGCGCAGATGTGATCGAACTGCATGTCGGGGCCTATTGCGAGTATTTCGCCGATGGCAATGATGCAGCGCGTACCGCCGAATTGCGCAGGCTGATCGTAGCGGCGGCGCTGGCACATGATCTTGGATTGGAAGTCCATGCCGGTCACGGTCTGAACTTCGAGAATGTCGGCCCGATCGCGGCCATCCCGGAATTGGTAGAGTTGAATATCGGCCATTTCATCATCGGCGAAGCGGTCTTTGTCGGGCTTGAGGCCGCTATTCGTGAAATGCGCCGACAGATGAATCTGGCGCGGATGTAACCGCCATGATTCTGGGGGTCGGAACCGATCTGGCCAATATCGACCGTATCGGCCGGACATTGGCGCGATTCGGCGACAGGTTCCGCAACCGGGTGTTCACCGATGAGGAACGCGCACGCGCAATGCGGCGTGGTGATGACGTGGCAACCTATGCCAAGCGCTGGGCCGCGAAAGAGGCGTGCTCGAAAGCGCTGGGCACGGGGCTGGCTATGGGCATTTCATGGCGCGACATGTGGGTGACCAACCTGAAGGGGGGGCAGCCTGTCATGCATGTTTCGGGCTGGGCGGCAGAGCGTTTGGCCGCAATGACACCCGAAGGCCATGAGGCCGTTATTCATGTCAGCCTGACGGATGATGCGCCTTGGGCGCAGGCTTTTGTGGTGATCGAGGCGCGCGCCTTGCCGCGCAGCTCTCAGAGTTAGAGCATCCCCGCGTCAAACATCGGGAATGTAACCCCCAAAGCCCATGCAAGCACCAACCCAAGCCCGATGCCGCCCGCAGCAGGCAAGCCGGTTCTGCGCCCGACCCAGCCCGACATTGTGCCAAACAGCAGAAAAAACAGCACGATCACCGGCAGGATGATGAGCAGGAAGAACAGCGCCTCGAAATTCAGCGCGACCGCCAGCCCGAGAGAGGCCAGAAAGCCCACCCGCACCAGAACCACCCGCCAGAGCCGCGCCTTGCCGCCTTGGGTCAAAATGCCATCCGCCAGCAGGAATGGCACAGCACCCAGTGCCAGACCCGCGATCACGACCGCGCGGCCCGCATGGGGCAGGAAGGACGCCACATAGCGGTCAAGCACGCCGCCAAGGACTGCGACGCCGAACACGGCGACTGCGCAGGCGACCCACCAGATGCGTGCGGGAAACTGGCCCTGCAACTGCCCCCAATGCCATAGCAGCGCCAATGTCATGACCCCGTACAGCCCCAGATGCAGCGCCAGATAATCTGCGACCAGAACCGGCAAAACGCGAATCTCGAACGGGGCAAGCAGGAGTGGCACAAGCAGGGCAGGGGCCAGTGCGGCCGCAAGAAAACGCCGCGACGAGAGAGGTTGCGGTACCGGGCCAGCCCCAGCGGGCAGCCAGCGCGCAAGGGGCCATGCAAGGGCGACAGTGGCCAGCAGCAGCGCCGCGATCCAGCCGCCGCGCTGTGCCACTGGCCCTTCGCTGTCGCGCCCGAAACTTGCATCCAGCCAGTCGCGCGCGGCGTTCAAGGCCGTGGCGGAATAGAGCACGCCCACATGCTCGACCTTGGGGGCGATGACGGCGCGCCGTCCGGTGCCCTGCGCGGGGTCACCGACAGTATCGCCGGCACTGGCCTGCGGGTCTGTAAGGCGCAGCGCCTTTACGGCCTCTTCGGCCAGCATGGCTTCCCACTCTCCTGCGATGACAAGCAGATTACGCGGGGCGTCTGCCGTCACGGCTTCACTGAACATCGAGATAGCGACGACTGCATCGCCCGACGGTGTGTCCAGCGCTTGCCGCACAACAATGTCAGAGGCCATCGAGTGACCCAGATAGACCAGCCGCCCATCAGCGCGGGGATGGGCCACCGCCGCGCGCGCCACGCGCGCTGTTTCCTCCATCAGCAGTCTTGTGGTGCCATCAATCGTGCTGACATCGCCGGACATGGGGCGCGGGTTGCGGCCATGCCCTTCAAAATCAAAACTGGCCACGACATAGCCCGCCTGCGCCAGTGTCAGGGCGAAGGGTTCCATCAACTGGCGCGAGCCAGCGAATCCATGCGCGATGACAACGACAGGCGCCGTGCCGCCACCGTCGCGTAGAAACAGCGTGGCGGGTGTGCCCCCTTCAACCGCAAGGGGGGAAATGGTCAGCCCTTTTCGATCCGCCTCCAACTGCCAGACCGACAGTGCGATGATAACAAGGGACAGAAGGGCAATGAAACGGCGCATGGAACCTCTTGAAATGGTCTTTGCCTAGATTGAGCGCGTTTCGCGCTCAGGGAAAGTGCAAAACGTATCTTCGGCTTTACGCAGAATGCGGCGAATGAGGGTTGATCCTTTGCAGACAGCATCCTAGTAAGGCGCAGATTCAATCAGGCCGCCCTTGTGCGGCCTGTCATACATGCGAGGATGCTCATGCAAGTCACCGAAACTCTGAACGAGGGCCTGAAGCGCGGCTATACCATCACGGTCACCGCCGATGAATTGGCGGCGAAAGTCGACGAGAAACTGGTCGAGGCGCAGCCCGAAATCGAGATGAAGGGTTTTCGCAAAGGCAAGGTGCCAATGGCGCTGTTGAAAAAGCAATTCGGCCAGCGCCTGTTGGGCGAGGCGATGCAAGACGCCGTTGACGGTGCGATGAACAAGCATTTTGAAGACAGCGGCGACCGCCCCGCGCTACAGCCCGACGTCAAGATGACGAATGAAGACTGGAAAGAAGGCGATGATGTTGTCGTCGCGCTGAACTATGAAGCGCTGCCAAAAATCGAAGCGCCCGATTATGCCGGCATTTCGCTGGAGAAGCTGGTCGTCAACGCAGACGATGCAGCGGTGCAGGAAGCGCTGGAGAATCTGGCGAAGAATGCGCAGTCTTTTGACGACAAGGACGGCGCGGCTGAAGATGGCGATCAGATCACGATGGATTTCGTGGGCAAGATCGACGGCGAGGCCTTCGAGGGCGGCACAGCAGAAGACTTTCCGCTGGTTCTGGGCTCGGGCCAGTTTATCCCCGGCTTCGAAGAGCAGCTTGTCGGCGTGAAGGCCGGTGAAGAAAAAGCCGTGACCGTCAATTTCCCCGCCGATTATGGCGCAGAGCATCTGGCGGGCAAGGAAGCTGTGTTCGATTGCACCATCAAGGCCGTGAAAGCCCCGGCAGAGGCGGTGATTGATGATGAACTGGCTAAGCAATTCGGCGCGGAAAGCCTTGAGGCGCTGAAAACCCAGATCACCGAGCGGCTGGAAGCGGAATATGCACAGGCATCGCGTGCGGTGCTCAAGCGCGGCCTTCTCGATGCGCTGGATACGGCTGTGAATTTTGATCTGCCGCCATCGCTGGTGGAAGCGGAGAGCAAGCAGATCGCGCATCAACTGTGGCATGACTCGCAAGAGAATGTGGATCAGAACGATCACAGCCATGGTGAAATCGAAACAACCGAGGAAAGCGACAAGCTGGCGGTACGCCGCGTGAAGCTGGGCCTTTTGTTGGCCGAAATTGGCCAGAAGGCTGAAGTCGAAGTGTCCGATCAGGAAATGACGCAGGCCGTTATTGCACAGGCGCGCCAGTATCCCGGACAGGAACGCGCCTTTTTCGAGTTCATCCAGAAGAACCCGCAGATGCAGCAGCAATTGCGCGCGCCGATTTTCGAGGACAAGGTGGTAGACCATATCATCGAACAGATCACCGTAACCGAGAAGGAAGTCGGCAAGGATGATCTGCAAAAGGCAATCGAAGATCTGGAAAACGAAGCCTGATCACCGACTGACCCGGTTTGACCAAATTGCGAAGGGCGGCCCGATGGGCCGCCCTTCAAGTTTTTTGACGATGCTGGAGCGGGCGCTTACGCGCCACGCGCCAGAGCGGCGACCCCTGTGCGTGCCACCTCGACCAGCCCGAGCGGGCGCATGAGTTCGGCGAAAGCATCGACCTTCTCCGGTGTGCCCGTCATCTCGAACACGAAGCTTTCCAGCGTTGAATCGACCACATTGGCGCGAAAAATTTCGGCCAGGCGCAGTGCCTCGATACGCGCATCGCCGCGTCCCTTGACCTTGAACAAGGCCAATTCGCGTTGCACTGAAGGCCCCTCGACTGTCAGGTCATGGACTTCGTGCACGATGACCATGCGTTCAAGCTGGGCCTTGATCTGCGTGATCACCTGCGGCGTGCCAGAGGTAACGACGGTGATACGCGAGCGGTGGCCCAGATGGTCCACCTCGGCCACGGTCAGGCTGTCGATATTATAGCCGCGCGCCGAAAACAGGCCGATAACGCGGGCCAGAACGCCGGATTCGTTGTCGACGATCACCGCAAGCGTATGTGTCTCGATCACTTCGGCATTCGGGTCGCGCAGGTCATAGGCAGAATGCTTGGACGAGCCTTTTTTGATTTGTAGGGGGGACATTCTGTGTTCACTTCCGAGTTTAGTTGCGCCAATTCTGTTTCAGCTCTTCATCGAACCATTGTTCTACGTCCCTTTCTGGCGACGTACTGGAGCGAAACGCCGAAGCACTGGGAAAGTGTTGTTTAAGCCAATGCTGAAAGCTCAGAAAACTAGGCATAGTTCCTGACGTAGGATTGAAGCCTGTTTCGTTAGCCCAATCATGCACGACGCTTCGAATTAACCTTTCGGCCTCCTGCTTCTTCATCAGACCAAGACCGCGCCAGAAGCGCCGATAACGCCCTGCGTTTGGGCATCACCCAGCAGCATCTGGTTATGCGCATTGCCCGACGGGATCATTGGGAAGCAGTTCTCGTGCTTTTCCACCAGGCAATCAAAGATCACCGGCCCGTCATAGGCCAGCATCTCGCGGATGGCGTCGTCCAGATCGGCCTCGTTGTCGCAGCGGATGCCCTTGCAGCCAAAGGCTTCGGCCAGTTTCACGAAATCGGGCAGGGCTTCGGACCATGAGCTTGAGTAGCGCTCGCCGTGCAGCAATTCCTGCCACTGACGCACCATCCCAAGGCGTTCATTGTTCAGGATGAATTGCTTGACCGGGGCACGGTATTGCATGGCCGTGCCCATTTCCTGCATGTTCATCAGCCATGACGCCTCGCCCGCGACATTGATCACCAGCGCATCTGGATGTGCGATCTGAACGCCGACGGATGCGGGCAGGCCATAGCCCATCGTGCCAAGCCCGCCAGATGTCATCCAGCGGTTGGGGTCTTCAAAGCCCAGATATTGCGCGGCCCACATCTGGTGCTGGCCGACTTCGGTGGTGATGTAGCGGTCCATGCCCTTGGTCAGTGCTTCAAGGCGCGCGATTGCATGCTGTGGCCTGATTGACGTGGTGCTTGGCTTATAGGCCAGACAGTCAACAGCTTTCCATTCCTCGATCTGTTTCCACCAACGGGCCAGCGCCTCGCGGTTGACCTTGCGGCCGCGCGATTTCCAGATCTTCAGCGCATCTTCAAGGACATGGCCGACATCGCCGATGATCGGCACATCGGTCTGGATGACCTTGTTGATCGAGGATGGGTCAATGTCGATATGCGCTTTCTTCGAGTCGGGGCTGAAGGCATTGATGCGCCCGGTGATCCGGTCATCAAAGCGCGCGCCGATATTGATCATCAGGTCGCAATCATGCATCGCCCAGTTGGCCTGATAGGTGCCATGCATGCCCAGCATGCCCAGCCACGACTTGCCGCTGGCCGGATAGGCCCCCAGACCCATCAGGGTAGAGGTGACCGGAAAGCCCGTTGCCTCTGCAAATTCGCGCAGCAGCTGGCTGGCATGCGGGCCGGAATTGATAACACCGCCGCCGGTGTAGAAGACGGGCCGCTCGGCGGTTTCCATCAATTCCACCAGCTTGGTGATCATCTCGGGGTCGCCCTTGACGCGCG